>JBARRC010000193.1:0-6264 GCA_049644045.1 Phycisphaerae bacterium | reverse complement strand
GGCTCGGGGTTATTCGGATAGGCTCTTGGCGGCTGCCTCTTCGAGGGCGGCTGCTTTGCGCGATAGCTTGATGCGCCCCTGGTCGTCGATCGAGATCACTTTGACGCGAACCGTATCCCCGATCTTTACCACGTCGTCGACCGACCTGACGTACTCGGTGTCAAGTTCGCTGATGTGGCACAGCCCGTCTTGCCCGGGGATCACCTCGATAAACGCCCCGAATTCTTTGACGCTGCTCACGCGCCCGGAGTAGATCTTGCCGATTTTAACCTCGGCCGTGACTGCTTCGATCATCTCCAACGCGCGCTCCGCCCGCGCTTTGTCCAAACACGCAATCAGGATGGTCCCGTCGTTGTCGACTTCGACGATCGCCCCGGTCTCGGCCTCGATGGACCTGATGTACTTGCCGCCCGGGCCGATGACCTTGCCGATCTTATCCTCCGGCACCCTGGTGGTCAGAATGCGCGGAGCGTACTTGCTTGTCGATTCGCGCGGAGCCGGCAGGACGGAAAGCATGTTGCGCAGAATCTCCATTCTGGTCTTCTTCGCCAGCTCAAACGTCTCGGCGATGATCTCCTGCGGCAGCCCTCTGGCTTTCAGGTCCAACTGGACCGCGGTGACGCCGCGTTGTGTTCCGGCGACCTTGAAGTCCATCAGTCCGAAGTGGTCCTCCTCGCCGAGAATGTCGACGAGCAGCTTTCGCTGGCCGTTTGATTCCACCATCCCGATCGAGATTCCGGCGACGGGCTGCTTGATCGGGACGCCCGCGTCCATCAGTGCCAAACATCCGGCACAGACCGACGCCATCGAGCTGGACCCGTTCGACTCGAGAATCTCGGAAACCAGACGGATGGTGTATGGGAACTCCTCCGGCGTCGGCAGGACCGCTTCCAATGCCTTTTCGGCCAGGGTTCCATGACCGATCTCCCGGCGGCTGGTGGGCCCGATGCGTTTGACCTCGCCCGTGCACAGCGGCGGGAAGTTGTAATGGAGCATGAACTTTTTGCTGTACTCTTCGGTCAACCCGTCCACGATCTGCTCGTTGCGGGTGGTGCCGAGCGTCGTTACGCATACCGCCTGCGTCTCGCCGCGCTGGAACAGCGCCGAGCCGTGAACCCGCGGCAGCACCCCGACTTCGCAAAGGATTTCGCGGAGGTCGCTGGGGGCGCGCCCGTCCGCGCGCCTGTCACGCGTGATGATCATGTCGGAGGCGATGTCACACTGAAGCTGATCCAAATGACCACGGACGTCGATCCAGTCCTGATCCGAATTGGTGCCATCCTCCGGGCAGTATTCGGTCTTCGCAGCATCATAGACTTCCTTGATCGCGGTGTACCGCTCTTGCTTGCCGGGTGTCGATCGGGCGTCCCGCAGGCGATCGCCGTACTGGCTTCGCAGCACGGCCAGCAGATCGTCCTTCGGCGGCGCCGGCGCCCATTCCACCGGCTTGCCTGCCTTATCCTGGAGCTCCTGAATCATCTCGCAGATTTCGACCACGGTCTTGCGGCCGATTTCGAGGCCTTCCACAACGACGTGTTCAGGCACCTCCATCGCACCGACTTCGATCATGTTGATCCCGTCCTTGTGACCGGCGACCACCATCTCCATCGTGCTGTATTCCATCTGGGAGAGGAGCGGGTTGAGCACGTGTTTCCCGTCGACGTAACCGACGCGGCAGGCCGCGGTCGGCCCTTCGAACGGAAGTTGCGACACCGACAACGCCGCCGACGCCCCGATCATCGCCAAAACGTCCGGTTCGTTTTCCTGATCGGTGGCGAGCACCATGGCTTGGATGAGCACCTCGTCCCTGAAGCTTTTGGGGAACAGGGGGCGGATAGGCCTGTCAATCATGCGCATCGTGAGCACTTCCTTCTGTGTGGGGCGTGCTTCACGCTTAAAGAAGCCTCCCGGGAACTTACCGGCTGCGTACGTCTTTTCCCGGTAGTCGGCGGTCAGCGGAAAGAAGTCGATGCCTTCCCGGGCCGAGCCCGTCACCGCCGCTGCCAGCACCACGGTATCCCCGTACGAAACGACCACCGAACCGGCCGCCTGCTTGGCAAGTTTTCCTGTTTCGATTCTGAGTGTCCGACCGGCAATCTCGCGTTCTACAAAATCATGTTCCATCATTCTTCCAACCGTCAATCATTTTTCCAACCGTCAATTTCTTCCGACACAACAACCCTACGCCAAGCTAATACAAGCGAATCGCGAAGGCGTGCTTTTGCTGGCGTCCACGTGTTTTACCGAATCGATCGGCCAACGAACCTGGATTAGCGGCCTTCGGCGCAAGTTCGTTAAGCCGTTTGCGGCACTGCGAGCCCGACGCACCTGGGTCTTGAATCAACGTGGCAAGACCTTGACAACGGAGGCCACGATGCTGCATCATTTTCGCAGGCCGAGCCTGGCGATGATGTCTTTGTAACGCTGGCGGTCGGTTTGCGTGAGATACCTGAGCAAGCTCGTGCGGCGGCCGACCATCTTCAGCAGACCACGACGGGCTGCATGGTCCTTCTTGTTTCCCCGCAGGTGCTCGGTGAGCTCCTGAATGCGCGTGGTGAGCAGCGCGATCTGAATTTCGGGCGAGCCTGTGTCCCGATCGTGGGTCCGATAATTCTCAATCACTCCTACCTTCGTTTCGGTCGTCATCACCATGGTTTCAGATCATTCCACCTGGCCCGCATCTGCGTCAGCGGACAATCACCTCCTACACTATGGGAACCTATCCTGCCCATCTCACGAAGCTGCCACTCTTTCAAACGCAAGCACTGTACTCGCAGGCTGCTCATAATGCAAGAGACTTACCTCCGCTGCTTAGTGTACCCACGAATGCTATCATGGGAATCGCCGCTATCCCGCATTATTCATCCCGGCTCGTCGCTATGAAGGAATAACCCGGTCTAGCGAAACGGCGTTTCCGCGAACCGGATGATAAACTCCGCGTTGTTCGGGTGGCTTTGCATGGCTTCGAGCAGGATTTCCATCGGACGCGCCGGATCCTTGTCGAGGAGGGTCCGGCGAATGCGGTGGGATACCTCCAGGGCCTCCGGTGTGAGGAGCCGCTCCTCTTTGCGCGTGCCCGATCGGTTGAGGTCGATCGCCGGCCAAGTCCGTCGGTTGGCCAGCTCGCGTGAAAGCATGATCTCCATGTTACCCGTGCCCTTGAACTCGTTGAAGATCACGTCATCCATGCGGCTACCGGTCTCGATCAGGCACGAGGCGATGATGGTGAGCGATCCGCCGTTCTCGACGTTCCGGGCGGCGCCAAAGACGGACTTCGGCTCGGTGAGGGCCCGGATGTCGAGCCCACCCGACATGATGCGCCCACCGCCGCGGATACTCGCGTTAAACGCCCTGCCCAAACGAGTGAGTGAGTCAAGTAGGATCACAACGTCGCGCCCGCATTCGGCAAGCCGCTTCGCCTTCTCGATCATGAGACGAGCGATGCGGACGTGACTGGCGATGTCGTGATCATTGCTGCTTGCGACGACTTCACCGTGAACGGTGCGCCGCATCTCCGTCACTTCCTCCGGTCGTTCATCGATAAGCAGCACCATCACGTAGGCGTCGGGATGATTTGCGGCGACCCCGGCGGCCATCTGCTGTAACAATACCGTCTTACCGGTTCGGGGCGGGGCTACGAGGAGCCCCCGTTGACCGAAGCCGATTGGCGTCATCAGATCGACGATGCGCATGGACAAGGGCCCGCCGTCCGTCTCGAACCGGATCGGCTCCTGCGGGTCGATCGCAGTGAGGTCTTCAAAGGGCTTGGTCTCCAGGTATTCGTCAATGGAGCGACCGTCGATCGTTTCAATCTCGTCAACCTTGGCGACGCACGCTTGCCGTCTTCCGGCCCCGGACCGACAAGTAGCCACGATCGTTTCGCCCCCACGCAGCCGCAACGCCCTGCACACGTTGGGCGATACCACCACATCACCACCAAGCACCCGGTAGTTCGCCTCCCGTGATCGAAGCTGGCCGCCCGCTTGTCCGTTAGGCTCAAAGGTTCCTGTCGTCAGTTGCGTCATCTAATCCCCTAACAAAGCCTGCAGGAGGCTTGGTGCCCCTCCCCCGGCGATGGCACTCCACGGCCACCACTCCACAGACGTAGAACGAGCGTTAGATAGAAATCCTCTTCACAGATACGTCAGACGGATTGCTCCGCCGGAGCAACAGCCGATGCATCCCGTTTGGCAAGCGTCCGGGCCGAAGTCAAGAGGTTAGCAGGTTGAAGTATACCATGGCCTTGGCCCTGCGGACAGTGGAAGTCTTTTTTTTGGGTGATTCTTCCGGTTTTTGTCTTGACATCCGAAAGCTCGTGTGCGATGGTTCCGCATTGAATTGAAGGGTGTCGGTGCGCTTGTTAACGCATCCGGACGAGCCTGGTAGCGGGAGTTGGAGACTCTGCCTGGGGCTGCCTTGCAACGCATGGTGGCAGAAAAACCTTAATGCTGACTGTGCGGGAGACCCGATAAGGGCCAACATGTTCAGCCCGCTGGCGCGGGGGCGAAGTGCGGTGGCCCAAAGGATGGGAAGCGACTCCGCAGGAATTTAGAGATCATGCTTGCCCTGCTGCGGCGGGAGTGACATAATCTTGCCCCAAAATAAACGGGCCACGTGGTAAGGCGTGGTCTGTTTTAGGTGGAGTGTGACATACGGGTTTCCGGCTTTGAAAAGCGAGGGCGAGGAGCTAGATGCGGAAGCAGGACCGGTTCTGATAGCCAAAGGCTCGGAGGCGCAAAAGACCGAGCGGCGTGGCGGCGGCAAAACCGGGTAATAGCGAAAACCTTTCCTAAATATTGTAAGAGCACGGGGTGTTCCTGTGCTCGATCGGTTCAAGAAGGTTTGCTTTAAGAGGGAAAATACGATGATGAACTGGTTTTGGAATTTCTTGATCGGAGCAGCAGCAGCTTTTGCGGGTGTTTGGGGCTACTTCTTGGCGTTTCCCCTGACCACGACCTAGGGCGCCGCTCTCCGAGAGTAGCGGTAGCGGGTTGTGACCCGACGAGTTGAGTCTGCCTCTTGCTGATCACCCACCCATCCGGGCGTTACTCGGGTGAGTGGGGTTGCAGGCTCTGTTCAAAGGGAGATGCGCAAATGCGTAAGAAGACTTTGAAGGGTGCTGCGTTGGCGGCGATGGCAGGGACGATGCTGCAATTTGGCGGCTGCTTGGGCGATAGCTGGTGGGGCAGGATCCTGTGGGACGGCGTAATCTACGCCGGCTATGAGTACGTTCTCGACAACGACGGTGTCTTCGATCTGTTCGAGGACGGTGATGTGGTCGTGACGCAGGACTAGTTTGCGCTCTCCCGGTTTGGTTACAACCTTAGCTCCCTGGTTTACCGTCCATGACATCTTCGCAGTGGACGGGAATGCGAAGCAATAAGGCAAGAGTGGGAAAGTGCGCGGGGCTGGTTTACGGACCAGCCCCGCGTTTTACTATGGAGATGACGCTCACCGAGGCCTCATCTCTAAAGTGCAGGTGTGCGCAGCGATCGCTTGGATCACAGGGGAAGCGTCCGGGCCACAATCGGCCTCTCTACTGTACCATCGAGCGCCACACCGCCCACCTCAAGATCATGCGGGAAAGCCAGGAGCCATCCCTCCTCAAGGCAGCGGCGGTTGATAGTCTCTTTCTCGCTGATCGTGGTCAGGGGTGCTACATCATAGGCCATCACCCAGCTGGGGCGTAGATGTGCCACGGTTGGAACGAGGTCACCGACAAAGAGCAGTCGGTGATGGCCTGTGCCGAAAATCGGGTGCAATTGGCAGGGTGTATGCCCGTGTGAAATCAGCCACTCAACACCGTCGTAGGGAGGATCGGGCTGATCGCCCTCGACGAACTGAAGCACCTCCGCGTCGCCGAGCACGACAAAATCCTCACTTGGGAAGGAGGCCCGATCTTTTTGATGCGGGTCATTGGCGTGCTCCCAGTGGGTGCGGTGGACCCAGTGGTGCGCCTTGGGATAGCGCAGGCGTGTCGGACCCTCAGGTTCGTCGTACCAATAGGTCAGCCCGCCGTTGTGGTCAAAGTGTAAGTGCGTAATCACCACATCGGTCACATCGTCCTCCGATAAACCGATGGCTTTCAGGGCGCTTGGGATGGCATCGGGATCATATTGAACGGCATAGCGTTCAGCCTGGTCCGGCGCCCACTTCGTTCCGCAACCAGTATCTACAAGCATAACCCGCCCCTGCGAGCGATCGACGGCCAGGAGGGTCCGCGTAGCCAGTAGAATCCGGTTGAGGTCATCCACGTCGGTGATC
>JBARRC010000192.1:0-1527 GCA_049644045.1 Phycisphaerae bacterium | reverse complement strand
AGCGAATGAAGGCTATGGAGCCTCCTGCGCACGGGCTGATGGCTGCAGTGCTGGACGGCCATGAATCCCACGCGACATATCGCCGTTGTTGTCGGGGCTGTTTGAAGCGGGTCATTCACACTGCCGCCGGGGATCGCATCCAGTATTATCACCGTCACGTAACGATCCAGCTCCTGGCCAAGGACATGCGCCTGTTGCTGGACGCCGAGCCCATTGCTCCAGGCGAAGACGAGGTCGCCGCGGCAATTCGCTTGTTGGACAGGGCAATCCAGACCTACCCACGCGCGTTCGACGTGGTGCTCGGCGACGCTCTGTATGCAGACAGCAGGTTCTTCAACTACATCCTGGGCAAGGGAAAGGATGCGATGGCCGTTCTCAAAGACGATCGTCGCGACCTGCTTGAGGATGCTCGAAGTATCTTCGAACAGATGCCGCCTGTCACCGCGAATGAGGGAAAAAACCATACCGCTCAATGGGATATCGAGGGCTTCACCAGTTGGCCGCAGGTTCACCAGCCCGTGCGGGTCGTGGCAAGTAATGAAACGCGGACAGTCAAACGCCAGATCGACGGCCGGGACGAGCAACTGTATTCCCAGTGGATCTGGGTAACAACGCTTCCCAAAGCCCAGATCACGACAAAGGCCGTTGTTCAACTTGGTCACGACCGCTGGAAGATAGAAAATGAAGGATTCAACGAGTTAACCAATCGCCAGCATGGCGACCATGTGTATAAGCACGACGCCTCCGCGATGCTGGTGTTCTGCCTGTTGGCGATGTTGTGCATGAATGTGTTTGGGGCATTCTACCGGCGAAATCTCAATCCAGCCCTGCGTCGGACGGTGAGCATGCTGCACATCTCCCGACAGATTGCCGCGGAGCTCTACCAGGGTCTCTGCAACGGCCCGGCCCGCGCGTCGACCTGACAGACTCCGGTGCTATTGGCCATCCTGGTCCCCACACTTCCTCGGCCGTCGCCGGGAGGTCCGTCGTATGCGCCGACCGCCTCAAATCACACTCAAAAACCCACTGCGAATCTGCTCACCTCCCAAATCTCGCGCAAGTCGTTGCGGAGTACCCCTCAACAACTTCCTTTGCGGAACCGCTGACGGGCAGCGCGAAGGCTTGTAGCCGCCACGGGCCGCAAGTATAGTGCCAACTGGCCCTGACGGCGGAAGGCGCAGCCGACATGATAATCATCGAACCCCACATCCACATGTACTCACGCACGACCGACGATTACCAGGCGATGTACGCCGCCGGAATACGGGCGTGCGTGGAACCGTCGTTCTGGTTGGGGACCGACCGGCGATACGCCGGGACCTTCTTCGATTACTTCCGCCTTATCCTCGATTTCGAGACGGTCCGCGCCAAGCGGTTCGGGATCGACCACTTCGCCGCCGTCTCCGTCAACCCCAAGGAGACCGAGGACACCGCGATGGTCGACGAGGTCCTCGACGGCATCGGAGAATACCTCGACCATTCGCGCTGCGTGGCGATCGGCGAGATCGGCTTCAACAACATCACGCC
>JBARRC010000191.1:0-1694 GCA_049644045.1 Phycisphaerae bacterium | reverse complement strand
GCACTAAAGTACTATCATGACTTAGTGTTTGGTACGCCCAATCCCAATCTCCTCAACGGTGGCCGCTTTCAGATTGACGGAAATTTTGGCGGCGGCGCGGCAATCCCCGAGATGTTGCTGCAGAGCCACCTCCGCAGTATTGATCCACAGGCGGATACCGTTGCGGCGGCTGTTTTTGTTCCGTACCGGGAAGACCCCGAGCGACCCAATCAGTTTGTTGCCGTAGTGCCGCCGGATAGCCTGGCGGTAGCTCCGTACATTCTTGACCTCCTTCCCGCCCTGCCTTCGGCATGGCCCGAGGGGAGTGTCAAGGGCCTCCGGGCCCGGGGGGGCTTCGAAGTCGATATGGAATGGAAGGACGGACAACTCACCGAGGCGACGATTCGCGCAAACCGGGATGGGGCTTTCCGCATCTATGCCCAGGACAAACTAAGCAAGGTGATTTTGCTGAAGAAAGGCGAGTCGAAGCTCTGGCCGGGGACGAAGTAAATTCGCGGCTGCAAAGAACACAAATTAGCTGAAGCCAAAATTACCTGGTGGTAATGATTAAAAGAATGAAGTCATTCATGGGAGAAATAATGATGACCAAGAATGTTATTAGAATGGTTGTGTTGGCCTGCATATTTGCCAGTCCTGTATTGGCTTCGGAGGGCAAGGTGCAGGATAGGCCCGGCAGAAGCCGGCTAGACCAACGTTCTTTGCTCAGCAGTGATGGAAGTCGCTTCGTGCCGAAGGATCACTATCCCCAGTTCACCTGGGATCGCATCCCTCTGTACATGCATATCCGAAAGGCCACGTCCTATACCGACGAAGAAATTGCGTTCCTGGCCACGTTCCCTCTGATCACCTTCGAGAAAGCCAACGGTCATGAGGATCACGGCTCGGTCGAAGCGGGGACATTGATCGCAGCTCGGGCTGTGAAGAAGATCAACCCGAATGCGACGATCCTCTACTACCGCAACGTTATGGTCCACTACGGAGGCTATGCGGCCAACAAGGAGCTCGGGCAAATCCCCGGAGCTTTGCTCAAGGATAAGAAGGGCAGCACAAAGCTCGTACGCGATCGCGTCGAGGCTTACGACCTGTCCAACGCGGATCTGCGCGCGTGGTGGGTGGACACTTGCAGTAGCATGACCGCGGATCCGCACATCGACGGCATCTTCCTCGACGGCAACGTCAAGGCTTTGGAGCCGGGATATCTCGCCCAGCAAATCGGCACCGCAAAAAAGAAGCAGACGATGGATGGCTACCACTTGATGATGAGGCAAACGCGCCAAGCCATCGGGCCGAACAAGCTGATGATCGCCAACATCCTCCGCGCACGCTTCGAGAACGCAGGGCTCGAGTATCTGGACTATTTTGACGGATCTTACCTGGAAGGGTTCTTCCACAACGTGGGCGGCGTCAGCTATGAGGAGTATGTGGCCGAGGGCATCGACGCGATGCAGAAGGCCGCACGCCAGGGCAAGATCATTGCTTTCACGACCGGATTCGCCTCGCCCAGAAATACGAGCGTCATGGGCATCGACGAGGGGCACGCGACTGTCGGATCCCATGCGCAGGCGCGTGCGGGCCTCACCTATCCTCTGGCCATCTTCCTGGTCTGCGCCGAGAAGCACAGCTACTTCCGTATCCACGAGGGATACTCGGCCAACGAGAACGACCGCTGGATGCGCTCGTTTCCGGAATATGAC
>JBARRC010000190.1:0-6887 GCA_049644045.1 Phycisphaerae bacterium | reverse complement strand
TCCGCTCCCTCACGGTCGCGGTTCTGATTTGGCGCATCCATCCCGCCGGAAGTGTCACGGACCCGGCCCCGCACGGGTCAGTTCTGAAGAGAGGCGTTTCCACGACCCGTGGAGGTATTTCCGGGTGCAAGCAGGCTCACGACGACATTGATGATCAGAGCCGCGATAAACGCGAGTGGCAGGTTGTAGATCTCGACTTCGTGGCCGCCGGTTCCGTAAGTCTGTTGCCAGATGATGGCCGTCGCAAAGCCGGTGAGCATACCGGCCAGGCACCCGGCGTAGGACGCGCGCCGCCACAGGAGGACAAGGATCATCTGCGGGCCGAACGACGCGCCAAGAATCGCCCATCCGTACGTCAGCACATATTTGTAGACTTCCTTCGGGTCAAAGATAACCAGCAGCACGGCCCCGATGCCCAGGGCGAGGACGACGAGCCGGTTAACGACCATGTGCGACTTCTCCCGGCTCTTGGCAAACAAGCGTGCGTACAGGTCGCTGGCGGCGGCACTGGCCGCGACGACAAGCTGGCTGTCCGCCGTCGAGCAGATCGCCGCAAGAACGGCAGCGAGAACGAGTCCCGCCAGAACACCCGGTAGAAGATGCATTGCTGACAGCACAAGCCCCAGTTCCTTGTAGACTTCCGCCGTTTCCTCAGCCAGCATCTTCTGACCCCACGGCGCACCGCCGGCTGCTATCGCACGTGCCATCAAGCCGACCGTTACCGCGCCCCAATAGACACACAGCCCCCACACGAATGAGATGATCCCGCCGAGCATCGCTTCACGGCGCGTCTTCAAGGCCATGAAGCGAACCAGTACGTGGGGCTGGCCGGGATAGCCGAAGTTGATCCCGAGTGCGCCGGAACCAAAAAGGAAACCGAGAAAGGCGGCGCCGCTCTTTTGAGGCGTTATACGAAGCAGCGATTCATCCACACCGCGTAACTGATCGGCGATGAAACCATAGCCACCTTGCGTCGCGAGCAGGTAGATCGGAAAGACAACCAGCGTTCCGACCATAAGCAACGCCTGAAGGAAGTCCGTCCAGCAGACGGCCCTGAAACCGCCAAGCACCGTATATATCAACACGATACCCGCACCGATCAACACGCCGACCTTGTAGTCAACACTCTCGAAACTCACCGCGAAGGCTTTGCCTGCCGCCGCCAATTGCGCCGCAACGTAAAGCAGCATGGCCACCAGAATGACGATGACGGACAGCGTGCGTAACAGCGGTACGCGCTCGCGAAAGCTGAAGGCAAAAAAGTCGGGGATCGTCAGGGCGGACAGCTCGCCGGACCGGTCGCGGAGCCGCCCGGCCATCACAAACCAGTTGAACAAAAAACCCAGCAGGCAGCCGGGGATGATCCAATAGGCGGACACGCCGGAGGTGAACGCCCACCCGACCAGGCCGAGCGTCACCCAACCCGACTCACTCGAAGCCGATGCCGACAAGGCAGCCACCCAGCTACCGAGCGATCGACCCGCCAGGAAGTAATCCTCGTCACTGCGCCGCGCGAAACGGGCGGAATAAAGCCCGATGGCGACGATCGCGAGCGTGTAAACGGCAAAGGATACGAAGAAGACCGTCGTGTTTATGCTGCTGGCTTCGGACATGCGCTGCTCGCTGGCTTAGAGCCTATCCCAGTAGGTATTGGTTGTTGGGTGCCGCCGGCGGCTTGTCCGCCAGTCCACGGGCGGGCAAGTCGCTGGACCGAGAATCCGTTCCCGGTCATCTGGCAGGTGCCGAGAAAGGATTCTCGGCACAGCATATTACCCCCGAACATCCGCGCGGGCTAAAGCCTTGCTATTACCCACATTTTCCGAGCCCGCACAGCCGGACCGGAACCTTGTCCCGGAGGGACATTTGACAATAGCCCAGCGATTTATCGCTGGGAACGTGGTGTTTGCGAACGATCCCAGTCCCGTAGGGACGGATGAATGCCGCTTGTTCGGTTCAATCGTCCCTACGGGACTGAGATCTCGTCCGGCAACGTCATCCCAGCGATGAATCGCTGGGCTATTCTCACTTGCCCCTATGGGGCACCTTTGGAAATGTGGGTAATAGCAAGGCTAAAGCCCGCGGCTCGGGGTTGTTCTGATAAGGTCCTAAGGTTGGGCGACACCGTCAACATATTCAGTCTGCTTTGCGATCTCACCCTTGTCGTTCCAGATCATCTCGGTCCCCTGCTGTTTCCCCTTGACGTATTCGACCTCCCTTTTCTTCTGGCCGTTCAAATGCCATTCTCTATACGTTCCGTGCCATGCCCCTTTGACCAGAGGCAGCTCTTGGGCCTTGCGCCCGTTAGGAAACCACACGGTCCAGATGCCGTCCTCTCTTCCGTCGGTCCAGCGTCCTTGCGACCAGATCTCACCGTTGCGGTACCAGGCGGTGCGAGGCCCGTGCCGTATCCCGTCGACGTAGGTCAGCTCCAGCTTCTTCTGGTCGTTCTCCCAATAAGCAGTCGTGAGACCGTGGAGGATGAAGTTGTCCTCGCTATCGATCCGGCCTTCGACTCGCCGCTTGAGGGTCCCATCCTGGTAGTACTCTTCCTGCACCTCGAGCCGGATGGCTTCGGGGCCCTGCCCGTCGTCGACCCCGACGTTGTCCCCGTTCCTGGGTCCAACGCACCCGGCGAAACCAAGACAAGCAAGTATAAAAGCCATACTGATGCGCATGTTTGTCATGAGTATTCCTTTCACTAGTGCGTTATATCGACCGACAGCACCGTCATCATACCGCGTTTCCCGCACGCTGTCGCGGCCCAAGATTGGTGCTGGCAAAAACCGACCAAATCCGTTATTCTATAAGCTCTCGGGGTAATTCGCTTTCTAAATGGAGGATGGAGATGTTTCGCAGCACACAACGATGGGCGTTGGTCGCGTGTGTTTCCTTTTCTGTGTCTGCTTTCTGGGCGAGCCGGCCTGCGTGGGCGGACGAGGCCGGGCGTTACGAGGGGTATCCCGTCGTCCGGGTAACCGTCGAGACTCAGGAGCAACTCGCTCGTGTGGAACAGATGTCCGAGACGATCTTCAACGATCGCATCGGCGTTGGACCGTTGGATGTGCTGATAGCACCCGAGAGGCTCCCCGAGTTGGATAAACTCGGATTGCGTTACAAAGTTATTGTTGAAGACATTCAGATCCATCTGGACCACGAACGTGCTTCACGCACGATGCTTGATCTAACGTGGTTCGAGGCCTACAAGACCTACCCGGAGATCCTCACGTACTTGGACGGCCTGGTCACGTCGTACCCCGACCTCATCAGCAAGTACCAGATCGGAACCAGCATAGAAGGACGCGCCATATATGGCCTGACCATAACCAGTCCTTCGGGCGACCCGGACAAACCTGCCTTGTGTTTCAACGCGAATCAACACGCCCGCGAGTGGATCACTCCCCCAACCGTGGTATACATCGCCGACCAATTGGTAAGCAACTACGGCAGCGACCCGCTGGTTTCGACACTGCTGGATGAGTTGATCATCTACATCGTCCCTAGCGTCAATCCCGATGGCTACGAATACACGTGGCTGGGCGACGATGAACGCTGGTGGCGGAAGAACCGGCGTAATAACGGCGACGGCACCTACGGCGTCGATCCCAACCGGAACTGGGGCTATGAGTGGGGTCACGACAGCGGATCCAGCGGCGATCCCGGCAGCACAACCTATCGTGGGCCGTTCCCATTCTCCGAGCCCGAGACACAGGCGCTTCGCGACTTCATCCTCGCGCATCCGGAGATCGTGGCCCACATCGACTTCCACAGTTACTCGCAGCTCATTCTGCGGCCGTGGAGCTGGGACTACCTCGATCCGCCCGAGCCCGACTTCTCGATTCTCAAGGGGCTCGGCGATGACATGGCCCAGGCGATCTACGACACGCACGGGAAGGTCTACGTATCGCAGCGCGGATGCAATCTATATCCGGCCTCCGGGGTTTGCCCCGACTGGGTCTACGGCGAGGCGGGGATATACTCCTATTGCTTCGAGCTACGTCCCGTGGGTGCTCCATACTTCATCCTTCCACCCGAGGAAATCATCCCGACCGCCGAGGAGAACTACGCCGCTATCCTCCTGATGGCTGAGTACTTCACCCAGGCGTTGGGTTTCCAGTTCCCGGATGGGCTTCCCAGCACGATCACATCCGGCACAGACACCACCATTTCCGTGATCATCAACAATGTCAGGGAGTCGGTCACACCGGGTACGCCACGAATGTACTACCGCTATGACCCCAGCGGCTCGTTCATCGAGACCCCGCTGACGTTTCTTGGAGTCAACGCTTACGAGGCCGTTCTGCCTGCCACGAACTGCATGTCGGCACCGGAGTTCTACTTCAGCGCGGACGGTGACGGCGGCACAACCGCTACGAGCCCCAAAAGCGCGCCGGCGGAGGCGGTATATTCAGCCACCGTACTCACAGCAGGACGGGTAACGTTTTTCGAGGAAGATCTGAGCAGCAATCCGGTGTGGACCACCGAGGACCAGTGGGCGTGGGGTCAGCCGACCGGCGGTGGCGGAGAGTACGGTGGTCCCGACCCGACCAGCGGCCACACTGGAAACAACGTTTACGGCTATAACCTTAGCGGTGATTATCCGAACAATCTTCCCGAGCGCCACCTGACCACGAATACGCCCATCAATTGCACCGGTCTGTACGGCGTCCGTCTGTCGTTCTGGCGCTGGCTGGGCGTGGAGGAACCCGCCTACGACCATGCGTACGTACGGGTTAGCAACAACGGCACGGACTGGGTGACGGTGTGGGCGAATCCCGTCACGATCGCCGACACGTCATGGTCACTACAGGACATCGACATCTCGGCCGTGGCGGACAACCAACCGACGGTGTACCTGCGATGGACGATGGGCTCCACCGATGGTGGATGGCGGTACTGCGGCTGGAACATCGACGACATCGAACTCTCCCGGGGCGTCTGCGAAGGCATCGCCGGTGACTACGACGGCGACGGCGATGTGGATTACGACGACTTCGAGCAGTTCGAACTCTGCTTCACCGGACCAGGGGGGGGAGTGCTCCCCGAGTGCGCCATCTTCGACTTCGACGCCGATGAGGACGTGGACTGCGACGACTGGTCCCTTTTCGAGGTAATCTGGACCGGGCCACCCGTTGATCCGCCGGACTTTGCGCCGTGCGAGGCCTTCGCGGCTCCCACTCCTGACGCAATCGCCAAGAACCGCTATCTGTCGTTCACCCCCGGCCCGTCGCAGGGTCAGCCGCAGGCGTTTCGCGTCACCACCGTGTCGAACCCGTTGTTCCCGGAGACGGTCGGTTGGCAGAAGTGGGTCGGTCCGTCGGATGCCGACAGAGTGGCACGATTGCAGTGCACGGCCCACTACGACAACTGGGCGTTCACGCCCGTGCACGTAGGTGACCTGGACATCGTTCCTGGAGCCAACTACGAGGTTGAAGCGACGTTGGACGGGGCAGCTTTTCTGCCGCCGGTTGCCATGGCCACCGTGCCGGTCTGGGGTGACGTCGTCGGTGAATTCGACGAGGGTGCTTGGACGCCGCCGGACGGTGTCAGCGATTTCAACGACATCTCGTCCGTGGTGGACCGGTTCAGGGCCCTCCCGACCGCTCCGTCGACGGAACGTTGCGACATGTACCCGGCCGCTCCGAACTACAATGTCAACTTCGACGACATCGCAGCCGTCGTCGATGCGTTCAGGGCTTTGCCTTATTATCCCAACACGCCGCCGAGCCCGTGCCCGTAGGCAATTGCGTTAGTATGAAAGCGCTAGAACGAGCATTACGAGCCGCAGGCTTCAGCCTGCGCGGCCTCAAAAGTGCCTTGGGACTTGCCGAAACCTGGGCACCGCGCGGGCTAAAGCCCGCGGCTCACTTCGTTTTCGGTAATCTCGCACTGCCATATTAGGCAAAGCCCGATTACGGTCGGTGCCACTCTTCGCAGGCGGCGCAGAGCGGTGTGGGGTCGAACCGGCCCTGTCGGTGTGCTTCCCGAACGCGCTCAAAGGCCTCGCTACGCCAGATCTGCTCCAGGGAGGGTGGCATGCCCAAGCCGTAGGCGCCGGCATGTACTCCCCGCAGACGATGCTGCACGGCGGCGCTTCGCTTGGCCATGTCACCCAGCCGCCCTATGGCATGTCGGCCGTTGAAGTCCTGGTCGCACAGGGTCACCTGCCCGTCGGCGAGAACCAGGCATCGCGAGTGAATGCGCCGGCAGCCAACCCGGGTCGAGGGGGCCATGCGTATGACACTTCTATCCTCGCACTGCCGGGCATAGTGACTGTACCCACTGATGCAGACGGCACCGGCGCGGCGCAGCCAGCCATCGTGAAAGGCATCCAGCTCCTGCACGTTGTCGTACGCTTTGGTCATTTCCGGCACCAGAATCGGTTTGACCGTCTTGCGCTGCTGACGAAAGTCGGACAGCCGATCGAGCTTTCTGAGCACGGCCTCCAGATCCGCCGCGGCTGGGTCGTCGGGAGACTGCAACTTACCGTAAAGCTGGGGCGTCCAGGCTTCGAGCGTCACATTGAGGATGTCAACCTCATTCGAGATCATGGCGTCGATGTGCTCGTCAGTGAGATCGGCGGCGCGGGTGCGGACAGCCAGTCCGTACAGACTTCGCCCGTCGCGCCGTACGGATCGGATGGATTCGAGGATCGCCGCAAACTGCGGGTGCCGAAGCGGGTCACCGAAGCCACCGAGCGTGAGCAGCGCATCGTCATAGCGTGTGATCTCGGTGACGATCCTATGGACGATCGCGGGTTCGATCGGTCCGCGCGTGTCGACGCGGTCCCCCGCCGGCCTGAGCATCGCCCGGGGATACGGGTCATCAGTGGTCAGCTCGATCTCGACTTCGCGCGGCAGCGGTTCGGTGGAGGCTTGCTCACGTTCACC
>JBARRC010000189.1:0-10422 GCA_049644045.1 Phycisphaerae bacterium | reverse complement strand
ACTGTGCATATTGGCCGGTTACTTCTCGGGACACTTCCGTCGCCTGCAACGTTACGATGATTTCGACTTCCGACGCCATCTTCATCGGTGGCAACTGGCGAGGCTAAGGAGCATGGGATGATTTCTCACAGCGAGTTCACTCCAGTCAACAGAGGTGTTTACGAATCCCAACGCATAAGGTTTCTTGATATGCCGTTCGATGTGATCGACTTCAGGGAAGCCCTTGACCGGCTTGTGAAGTTGGCGCACGGTGACCGGCCTGCGTATGCCGTGACTGCAAACGTAGATCACGTTGTACGGTTTCATCGCCGTCCCGAGGTGCGGCACCTCTACACGCAAGCCGACCTCGTCGTCGCCGACGGTATGCCGGTGATCTGGGCGTCGCGACTCTTGGGTACGCCGTTGCCCGAACGAGTGGCCGGGTCCGACCTCTTTCCAGCATTGTGCACCAAGGCGGCTGAGCATGATCTTTCAGTGTTCCTGCTGGGCGGAGCGCCCGGCACGGCCCGGCGCGCAGCAGAGATTATGCAAGCCCGACACCCGCAACTGCGCGTGGCTGGTACCTGGTGCCCGAATCATGGTTTTGAAAAAGATTCGCGGCAGGCATCGCGAGTTGTCGACGTTGTCCATGGTGCACAGCCCGATATTCTGTTCGTTGGACTGGGGTCGCCGAAGCAGGAGAGATGGATCGCCGCGAACAGCGCCGCGTGCGGGGCCAAACTCAGTATTGGTGTGGGTATCAGTTTCAGCTTCGTATGCGGTGACGTTGTCCGTGCTCCGCGCTGGATGCAGCGGGCCGGGTTGGAATGGTTCCATCGCCTCTGCCAAGAGCCGGGCCGGCTCTGGAAACGATATCTGGTGGAGGATCTTAGTTTCTTTGTGCTAGTCATACGCAATTTACTCAAGCACGGTCTTGCGCCACGGGCTACGCAAGGTTCCTTGCCTGAGGATCCGCGATAACCGATCAATCCGTTCAAGAGAAACATGATTCATGGGAAACATCACGCAGTAGCGCTGTATGTACTCCTTGCTGCCGTTGTGGTCATTGCGACAGTAGTGCGTATTGCGCCGCTAGTGGAGGGCGGTGAACGGCTCCAGCGCCAGTGTGTGTCCGAGGACGGCTATCTGATGCTGACCATTGCACGGAACATGGCGCTCGGGAAGGGTTTTTCCGTCTCCGACGGTTTGGTCCTATCTAATGGAACACAACCGCTTGCTGCGCTGTTGTATGCCTTGTGTTTCGTGTGTAGCGGAGGGGACAAGCTTCAAGGACTTTATCCTGTCGTCGGATTGCAGGTGGTGATAAGCATCATAACCGCCGCGCTGCTATTCGTATTTACACGGAGACAGTTGTACAGAGGACTCCGTCCCGTGATGGTGGCGTTGTTGGCCGCTTGCATATGGTACGCGAGTCCCACATCGATAAAGCATACTCAGAACAGCCTCGAAACCGGGCTATACGCATTGCTCATTCTCTCGAGTATCGCGTTGTACGACGTTGTTGCACCGTGGCTTCGTGTCGGCCTCCGCTTGTCCTCGTGTCTACTGCTCGGCCTGCTCCTTGGGATCACGTTCCTCGGACGTAATGATGCCTGTTTCTTGATTGCTGTGATGTTGATAATACACGTCATCCTTGCCTATCGGCATCACAGACTCCGGCGAGCATTCGTTCAAGCGCTAATGATCGGGGCGACCAGTGTAATGGTCGCTCTACCGTGGCTCTGGTTCAACGTAACGCGATTTGGCCACATTGTGCCGGTCAGCGGACGGGCCGAGGCACTACATGTAAACTTTGCTCATAATCTGCTTCCAGCCTTTGTGGCCATATTGGAAAACGCCTTGTTGGTCCTGCGCATCCCCACCGCGCTGGAGGGCAAGGGCGGGGTGATCGTGCTGTCGTGCGGGTTCGTCGCAGCAGTCCCGATCCTGGTGTATATGAAATGGCGATGGTTGACTGAGCGATTCTCAGCCGGTATGGGAATCCTCGCATGCTTCGTTGGTGTACTCTTTGTGTACTATGCCCTGTTTTTCGGGATGCCCTGTTTTCTCGGTCGCTACTTCTTTCCGGCTGTGATGTTGTGCGCGATTGTCGGCGCCGCTGTAGTAACGGCCATTGCCGCACAGGCGAGAAGGAACGCCCACAAGACTTTGCTTGCGACGGTCATCTTGCTTGCTGCAGTGGCGTGTATCGGTCTGGATGCGCGCATCTACACAAGAGGCCGGGAACATATGCATTCTCAGATAGTTGACTGGGTGGCTGCAAACGTTCCAGAGAAGACCTGGGTCGGCGCCGTGCAGACAGGTACGTTGGGGTATTACCATGACCGCACAGTGAATCTCGACGGCAAGGTTGATCCATACGCACTCGCCGCTCGCGAAGAGGGTCGTATACACGAGTATGTCATCGAACGGAACGTCGAGTACATCGTGGACTGGGTCGGGATTGCTGAATGGGCCGAGCGGCCGGAGTTTGCAGTTAACTACAGGCTTCTTTTGGCTGAGACTGAACGTAACCTGGCCGTGCTGTGCAATCACCACGGCGAACATGTCGATAGACTCATCGGAGCACGGCAGGAGGCGCAGTAGACTCCTGTGAAGCAGATAATGGTTCGACACATTGGGTCCCAGGACAGCGTACCACAACAACACAGGAACGCGCAAGCTTACTCGGTTAGGGATTCCGGTTCCATGGAGGGTGTCTCTCTTCGCGCATCTGATGGCGAGTGTCGCAGGCGACGTCCTCGCCTTCGCCGGTTGCTCGGGCGGTTAGTATTAATGGGAATCTCTGCGCTCCTTGCCTTGTTCGTCGGGGAGATTACTGTTCGAATGTTCAAACCGCGGGTAATGTTTCCCCGTTACGTTACCAATGGTGACTTTGGCATTCGGGTCAATGTGCCGAATGCCCGCTACTGGCACACCTCCCCTGAAGTGCGGGTACAGTTCCGCATTAATTCCATGGGAATACGAAGCGACAGGGAATACACGTTCAAAAAACCACCCGGTACGATCCGTATTGTCGGCCTGGGCGACTCGTTTACACAAGGATATGAGGTCGATCTCAAGGAAACATACCTGTATTGCCTTGAGGAAATGCTCAGGGCGAGGGGTTACCCTGTCGAGGTCATTAACCTCGGAGTGAGCGGCTATGGCAATGCCGAAGAACTTATCATGCTCAGAGAATTCGGCTTCCGGTTCGACCCTGATATAGTCATCGTCGGGTACTTCATTAACGACCCGAATGACAACGTTCGTTCAAACCTGTATCGCCTTGATGAGCGCGATCAGCTTGTCCGCGTTGCTGACAGCTATCTTCCCGCTATCGGGATTCGTAACAAGCTATACTCGTTTTGGGCCTACCGCTGGCTGGCAGAGAACTCGCAACTGCTTTCTCTTGCCCGGGAGCGTTTAGCAGCGATGGTCAAACGGAAGATGGTCGAGGCGAAGACGACCGCGTCTGAGAAGCCTGCCGGCAATGATTATCCCGGTCGACTGGCGGCGCGGTTGCTTGACGAACTCGAACGGGAATGTGTCCAACGGAGTGTGATCTTTCTTCTATTGGATATCCCCGACCCCTGCAATCTAAAATCGGATTTGCCGGCAACGTATTTCGAGCAGGTCACGTCGGATGAGATTGTTAGGACTGCGCCGACGCTATGTGCTGAGGAACCAGGGGCCTATCTCTATCGCCGTCACGGCCACCGGCATTGGACACCACGTGGCCACGAGATCGCCGCGGAGCTTCTGGCGGCAGCCGTAGTCCCGGCGCTTGATTGTCTATTGCAGGAAAGTGGATCCCTGGAAAGCAAGCCCTAGACACGCTGGTATCGATTTGACGCCAACGATGACCTCTCGGATGTGTGTTGGTAGTAAGACATCACTTCCAGCGCGAACCGTCCTGATCGCGGGAACGGGGCGCAGTGGAACCACTTGGCTGGGAAAGATCTTTGACTCCAGCCCGGATGTGTTTTACAAACCCCAGCCCGACGAGCGCTCGCGCTATCCGTGGTTCCGGGAGATCCCGAGCCGGCTGGACCGCACGCCGGAGTTCGATCGATTCAAGGAACCGTTCGCCGAAGCGGTACGTCAGACGTTTTGCTCGCACACGCCGAGCCTCCAGGCTCGCCCGGTTTTCAAGAAGAACTTCCTTCGCCAAAGCGCGTGGGATCTTCTGAACATCAGTCTCCGGGTATGGCGCAAGATAAGCCGTGGGCCGGGTCCGGTTCTACGGATTCCGGCCTGGATGTTCCGACAGGATCCCGACGACATTACGCTCGTGCTGAAGTCTGTTATTTCGAACCTCCGCCTGGCCTGGATCCACGAGAACTTTCCGACGATCAAGATGATTCTGATTGTTCGTCACGCAGGCGGATACCTGAGTTCGGTGTTCCGAGGCGCCCGGCATCACGGATGGGTAGACGCGGGCAAGAAAGAACGGCTGGGTACCACTATGTTGCCTTTCCCACGCCGGGATCAGGAGCGGTATCGAGACGCTTTCGAGAACGGCAGCGACTTTGAAAGGGAGCTGATCTATTGGGTCGTCGCCAACGAGACACCGATCCTGGAACTGGACGGCTCTCCACGCTTTAAGCTCGTCAGCTACGAAGAGCTCTGTCGGCGTCCGTTGGAGACCGCTCAAGCGCTATTCGACTTTGCCGAGATTCCGTTCACCAGGTCGTCGGAGCAGTTCATTCGTGAGTCGACGACACAAGAGCGGCCGGGCTATTATGATGTTTACAAGAATCCAGCCCGTTCGGCAAACCGATGGCGCAATGAACTGGACAGCCAGCAACGTGCTCTGGTCGCACGGTACGTGGACGAGTCCTCGCTGAAGTTCCTGTGGGTGGAGGAGGCGGCCGCAGCCGAAGTGAACGTTCCATGCTCATGACGAAGAGGCCCACAGAAGAGGGTAACCTCTTGGCCTATTAGCGGCGGCCAAGAAGGGTACCACTTTGGCGGGAACATGGGAACAACTATGCCATTAGTCAATCGCGTACTGGTTTTACAGCGTCTCGCGACCTCTGCCGCAACTTCAGTGCGCGTCTGGCGGATCATAAGGAAGATGGGCCCCGCGGTACTTCAGCCAGTGCGGGCACCCAGCCCGACGAGGTCGACGAGGCCGTTCTTGAGCGCGAGCGCCGACCAGGGCACGTAGGATAGGTTGAGCCTCCACCAGGGCGCCGTCGGTGTCGGCGTTTGCTGAACAGCAGCGACATCGCCTCGCCTTCACGGGCGCCGCCGGGAACCTGATATGAGTGGTTTTGGGAGCGGGGTGCGATAGGGACCAGCCAGGTGATCAAGCCCGATTTCTTCATCGTTGGGGCGCCAAAGTGTGGCACGACGTCGATGTACGATTACCTTCAGCAGCACCCCGACATTTTCATGCCAAGAACCAAGGAGCCTCAGTTCTTCGCTTCTGATCTTCAGATCGATCCACCGTGGAGAGTGCCAACCAAGGCGACGTACCTGCAACTCTTCGAGAACGCCGGTGAGGTGAAACGTGTCGGCGAAGCGTCAACTTGGTACCTATTCTCTACGCGCGCCGCCGCGGCGATTAGGGAGTTCTCCCCAGACGCAAAGATCATCATAATGCTGCGTAACCCGGTAGATTTCATTAACTCGCTTCACCTGCAAATGATCAACGGCAACAACGAAGATATTATCGACCTGGGAGAGGCGTTGCGTGCCGAGCCCGACCGTCGCAAAGGCCTGCTTATCCCAACCTATGCGCGATTCCCTCGCTGCCTGATCTATACGGATGTTGCTACGTTCACACCGCAGGTTGAGCGCTATTTCCAAGCTTTCGGTCGCGATGCGGTGAGGGTGATCTTGCTTGATGACATGGTTGAAGATCCAGTTGGAGTATATCGCCAAACGCTGGAGTTTCTCGGGGTCGACCCAACGCTCGACGCCGACCTCGCGCCGCACAACAAAAGCCGATCTTTATCCGCATTGGACCTGCGCCTGAAGCGGTTGTACTACCGCGCACAGTGGTTCCGTCGGGTGTTCAAAGCGACGCCCACACCATTGTTGGCCGTGTACCGCACCGTCACCAGCAAGATGATGCCCACCATCCGCCGAACCAGTATGGACCCGCAATTGCGCGAAGAACTGACTGACTGGTTCAAGCCTGAGATCGACCGCCTCGGTGATCTCATCCGGGTCGACCTGTCGCACTGGTATAAGACCGGAGGTACGTTGTAGGTATGGGAGGCTATAATTCTCGGAAGCTTGTACGGGGCTGCATCAAATCGATCTTATCGCCGCTGCTTCACTGGTCGCCGTTACGAGAACCGAAGCAGGGCTTTTCCATCATCTTGGGTACGCCTTGGATGCTGCGGCGCCTTCTCCCCATCAATCTGCGATTCCTCGCCCGGGCGGATCTGCAGGGCTTGGATCGGGTGCATGTCGTGTTCGACCGACTTCCCCAGCGAAAGGCCGACGTCTTCACGGACCAGATCAGACAGGCATTCGCGACGCTGCCTCTCCATTTTCAGTTTCACCCGTTCCTCCCCGGGCGGATTGTCCAGTTCGTAAACCACTCGAAGTTTTACGCCTCGCTGAACTGGGTCCTGGGCTTGCGCACCTGTCAGACCCGCTATGCGGTCCTGCACGACTTTGATCTTTACCCGCTTGTGCCCGATTTCTTCGTGAAGATCGTGCAGACGATGCGTGAGCGCAGTCTGCGCTTCTCGGGTGTGGAGCATACGCGCTTCGACGGGCTGACGCCCAGCGACGGTCTAATCGGGACGTGGGAACTGGGCATCGATGTCGCGTGGCTGCGCGATTACTATCGCCCAATTGACTGTTTTCACGCGATTGCAAAGGTCAACGGTCGGTACGTGGACCTGGACCCCTTTTCGTGGATTCAGTCACGGACGAACGAACGGGCCCTGAGCCTGACGGTCGCAAAGGAGTCCTATGCCCACGTCCAGAACCTTTGCAGCACGTACCTGTTGTACTCGGCTGGGAGGAAGGTGAGAGTCGCGTGGCAACTGCACTTCCTTTGGTATCTGGAAAATGTGGCTGGTTGCAGTCAGGCTTTCGAAGCGGCGACACAAGCGATGGAGATGGCCGACTCGCCCCAGCTCACTGTTGGCTCTCACCCTATCGACTACTCGCAGGTTCACGTAACCTGTGCGAATGTGCTTCGCCACGAAGTCACCGTTATCGAGCGCGCGCTTTTCGGATCCTGTCGACCGGAAGTAGAGCGATTCCTAACGGCTACAGAGGACTTCCTTCAGCGACACGGCTCGTCGCGACCTTTGCCCCACTGGAAACCGGGAACGAGCGGTTAGGAAGGTGGCGTGACTTTGCCCGACGCGCCGCGCTCCCAATGAGTTCTTATGCCTGAGCAGCAAGCTACGCGAGCAAAAGTCTGCACTGCTCCGCTTGCGCTGTGCACGGTCAGAGGGCTCGCTCGATTGTTGCCGATCAAAAGCGGCTTGTCCCAAGTGACGGGCAATCGATTCCTAAGGCGCCTGTTGCCTCACGATGGCGCGCAACTGACTACGCGCCTACGGAATGGGATCTCCATTACTATTGATGTCCGCGATTTCAACGGTCGAATGTTGTACCTGTTTGGCACCACCGACCCCAAGGTCGTGGACACCTGTAGGGTCCTGTTGCGTCCGGGAGATTGTTTCCTTGATATCGGTGCTAACTACGGCGCGGTCGGGCTGCTGTGTAGCAAGGCGGTGGGAAATGACGGTGTCGTACATCTGTTTGAGCCGCAACCGGAGTTGTGCGAGCGGGTCCGTACTGCGATCGCAGAGCACGGCTTGGATCACGTGCGGTTGCATGAGGTGGGCTTGATGGATCGAGATGACGTGATCGACATGGTCCGTCCGCGCGCCCATTGGGGCAGCGCTAGCTTCGTTCTGAATCGCACGTGCCACCGATCCGTCGAGACACTACGACTTCGGGTGAAGAACATCGCGACTTATTTGCCGCCGCTCATCGGCGACCGATCGTTCTCCGCCAAGATTGACGTCGAAGGGGCTGAACGACACCTGCTGCCGTGGTTGTTTCAGCAGACCCGCCTACGTTTCGTCGTCTTCGAGAGCGTTCACCTTGAGGAAGTGGATTTACTGTTCGACGCGATTGCTGAGGCTGGCTTCGTGCTCTTCGGGCTGCGAAAGACCCTCCTGCGCACACGCCTGCAACGGATAACCGCGCCACAGCATGCGCGACATTATCACGACTTGGCAGCCGTCCGCATTGATCCGGCCGTAGCTCTCCCCGACTGGGTCAGCCCGGGTCAACTCCGGTCGTTTCTTCTCGACGAACAAACGGACTCAGTCCTCGCCGGTGTCCGATCCTGCCCGACCGCGTCACCCGTCTAACCTGCATCGGCGCGCCCTGAATGCGCTTCTCAGCCAGTGAGATGTGGGCTGCAACGGATCATTCCATCTCGAACGCACCTATATCGTGGGCCGTCCCTTGTGGGCGCCACGGAAGACCGGGAGCTGGCCAGGGAGGCATGTGCCCAAAGTCGTCGCGCACCGAGGGAAGCTGGATCCCTTCATCACGCGCGTGGCTTCCGGGACACAACTCGAAAGGCGACCGGGCTTCGGCGAGGCAATCCGGATTGTCCCTGACGAATTCCGGGTTGCGCCAGAGGCTGTTAGCGTGTTGACCCTTAGAATCCAGCCATTGTGAAACGGTGTAGTCGGTTCCGCCCACCGTAAACGCCACGGGATCGCTACCCCGGTTGGGTAGATGATAGACATTGAAATCGCATGTGATCTGTTCCATCCCTTCGAACGCACCAATCTCAAGCGCGCGCACCGACGACGAGCTGCTAGTGCATTGAATAATGTTGTTGAAAATCTCGACGTTCTGGTGGTCAAGTGTTTGAATGGTAATCGCCGGATAGACCCCGGATGTGATTACCGTGTTGTTGAAGAACTGCAACCCGTCAACACCGAGAGGGGTCTGACCTGCATCTGATCTCAGTGCGAGAGCGAAGCCCGAAGTCTCTATGATGTTGTTGCGAATCGTAATACCCGAATACCCACATCGTGGATGATCGATGGTCCGGTCAGTGCCTACAAAGTGGTTTCGTTCGATTAAGATATTGTGTGCAGTATAGGGACTGCCGGGCTGTGTGACCTTCAAATCAAGGGGCACTGGCATACCTTTGAACTCGTTCTGGGAGACTACAACGTTCCAGGACCCCGGGGCTTCATTCGCCGCGATGCGTACCCCGGCCCACCGGCCATCGTAAAACTGGTTCCGCTCGATCACGCCGCGGTCGATCACCTCGCCATAGAGGTTATGTTCTATCGCAACGGGACCGATAGAATTGCCAATAAGAACAAGTCTACTGCCGTTAAAGAACATATTTTGCTTATCGGCATTAGTCAACACTGAATTCACAATGAATAATTTGTCGGCATAAATTGGACTTCGGTTGTAATGATCGTAAAACACACGCAACACCAGCAAATCATCAGAGCCAAGAATTCCCACGTCGCCATCGGCTACATTATTCCCGGCAATATCATTGCCGTCGATATGGATATCCATAATGGTTTTCGGACTTCCACCTTCTGGTATAGCGGAATCACCTCCACTTCCTGTATATCGCATCAACGGGCTATTTTCACAGATCCCCCTTTCATCGGGATTTACGCAATCGCCAAAGGCACCGATAATAGCGTTCGACCCAATTGAGGGAGAGGCGCTGTAGGTAAAGGTATCACCTCTTCTATACAACGCTCGTGTACCTGAACCAACACCGGTGTACGAGGATGTGACCTGACAATTGGCTGGGCTAACATCACAGACACCATCATTATTTGTATCTAGTGGACAACCTCTCCAATCGCTATCATCGTTGGCTCTGCATATTGTTGTCCCACTAAACTCATTGACGGTGATAGGCTGCTCGACGTAATGCTCATTCCCGGCAATATCGGTGACAGTCAAGCGCGCCCTATAAATCCCAGCTTGTTCGTACACATGAGCGGCATTAAAGCCACTGAAGCTTGTCCCGTCCCCAAAGTCCCACGTGTACTCGACGAGATCGTTCCCGAGCAAGCCGTCTCCACCGGTCGAATCGCCGATCTTCCGGCCATTTGCGTCCGTACTCTCCGTGCCTTCAAAGAAGACCGCTAACGGGGCCATGCCTTCAGTCCGGCTGGCGACAATGACCGCATTGAGCGGGGTCTCGCAGCCAGTGCCCACGCACATCGTGACGGCGATCAGAATTGAGGGGCCGGTGCTGGGCGGAACGGGTCTCACGGTGATCTGTCCCCGATACGTATCATCTGCGAGGGGCCCAGGGTCGACCCTCGCTGCGAAGCTATCGTGCTCCCCAGAACTGTCTCCGCTGGCCGGATCCGGATCGACCGTAAGCCATACGTGGCCATCAGGCCAGGGCTCAGCGTCGCGCGGCTCAGCCGTGATGTCATAGTATAC
>JBARRC010000188.1:0-6354 GCA_049644045.1 Phycisphaerae bacterium | reverse complement strand
CGAACCAATCAGTGGTTCGGTGAGGTCACTGGATGGTGTACGGCAATCGTTGCTCATTTGAAGAAGCTCGTATGCGTAAGAGAGAACGTCAAGAAGGATCAGCTTGCGCTCGCCACATACGAGGCCTCTTTGAGACAGCATTGTCCTTGGTGGAGTGATTGGGCTGACACATGTCTGGAGCATCTGGATGCCGAAGTGCCGGCGTACCACCAAAAGCAGGAGACAGGGCACCTCGGATGGGGTTCAAACGACCCGATCTACACGTCCTTATCGTACCTTGACGAGCTGCTCGCCGTTGAACGGGGTCCTTCGCTTGAGGGGTTGAGGGAAAGGCTCGCACAGACAATCCGGCGGAACTGGGAAGAGTGGCCGTGGTTTACACGCGCAACCGCGCTGACAGTGCTCCGACCCTACCATTGGACCAACGTCAAACAGCTCCACACCCTCTTGGATGCAGTTACGGAAGACACACTAGTGGCCGATGTTCTTCAGCGTGCTCTGGGCCACATCCTGCGTCGCGGCGCGACCAACATCGTTGAACGCCTCAAGTCAATCTGGAGCCGCATAGAGAAGATCGACGATCCAGCGACAATCGCTCGGTTCATCGGGCAGGTACTCGGGAACGCCACGTTGCGCGCTCGTGGTGACAGGGAGTCGAACCCAGTCTTGGAGGGACTAGCGACGTGGTGTGACGAGATCCGGACCGAAGGACCGAGAAACTCGAACACAAGGTTGGAACTCATTCATGGAGTCGTATGGGCAGCGAAGGAACATCTCAGTGGACCGACTGCGTTGACGACGCAACACGCTGATGTGTGGCTTGGTTTCGCGCGTTGGGGAGCAACGGAATTCTTCCCCGCCCCGGCGGAAACTCGGCGCCATGCAGCCATTATGCAGGCAATCATGTCCGTGCTTGAAATGAACTGGCCGATTGCCGAACGACGGCGTCTTTATGACGAACTCGGCGATGTGCTTGAACGAGTCATCCGCGAGGGTGATCTCGACGAATACAGCACGCTGCTCTTCAAGCTGAAAGAGGAAGTAGGTGGCGCGAGCAGCGCCGAGGGTGGGCCAGCCAGGCCGGTTGCCCTCAGCGACGAGCTGCTGCTGCGTCTATGTCGAGCTTCGGCTGAACGGGTTGCCAGATGGCGGGAACAGCGAGTAACGACCAACGACCTTGGCTACGTTCAAGCCCTATCCGGCCGCGACACGGCTGAACTCATCGAACGCGTAGTCCAGAATGCGCGGGACCGCGAGTACGTCCGCCGGGAACTCCCGCAAGTCGTCGACATCCTCGCCACTGCGGGGCTAACGTCCCTGGCCACCGAGCTGCGACTGAAGCTTCGGCGTGCCAACTCCCTTCCGGCCAGATGAGCCAGGATGGGGGCCTCCGCATCCGCATCGACCAAGTCTACCGTATCCAGACGTCGTAATCGACGAGCCCCTCGCCGCCCGGGCGTGCGACGCTCCCGATGGGGAGCGCGCCTGCCCGGCGGGGCGAGAGTTGCTGCCAGGGTTACGTTCGGGGGCCTGGACTGCACGGAATTGACCCGTTTGCAACTGGAGCACGACCTTGCCAAGGTGTGGGCCCGCGCGTCATGGTTTCTGCGGCTCGATGTGGTAGATTGAACGCTCTGGACGACAGGCGAGGCCTCGCCAAGCGGCCCGACGGCTGCAGTGGTGCGTACCCGTGGCTGCCATGACCGAACCCGTAGGAGCACGCGCGATGTTGTTCAAACCGCATCCGATACAAGTGCAGGCGCTCCGAATCGCCAAGCGGTTCCAGCTCGGGTTCAGGCCGATAAAAGTAGTGGGGGAACCGCTTGCAGAAGCTTCGATTCTCGCAAAGATCAAGTTCGATTCCGTGCCGGCTTTCGTCCTTAGCGCGGAGATTGGTCACTCGACCGAGTACGGCGGTCTGATCGAAGAATTATGCCAGCGCGGATATCTCGCCAAACACGA
This sequence comes from Phycisphaerae bacterium, assembly GCA_049644045.1. GTDB lineage: Bacteria > Planctomycetota > Phycisphaerae > UBA1845 > UBA1845. The sequence goes on along the minus strand of JBARRC010000188.1, from coordinate 4,392 downwards.
CGCCTACCCAAAGTGCCCTTACTTTCCGCTGGAGTACGTCACCGAAGGCGGCACCAAAGTGCACGTGCATGATGAAGACTGGCAGCAAATCGACGTTCTGCCACGCGACGCCAAGAGCCTTCGACGGCACGTCGGCGGCTTCAGTGGAGTAGTTCATTTCGGTGGAGTGGCTACGCCGTCTCGCCGGAGGCGGAAACCGAAGATAGTCGGCAAGGGATCGTGCTACGAACTCACTGCGAAGGGGTTCGACCTGGTTGACCAAGTTGAGGCTGGGAACGTAATCGACCCGCAAAAACACTCGGCGTTGGTCGAGGGAGCGCTATCGAGCGAGACCTACGAGGGTTTCGCTTCTGCCGACGTGATCTGGCACGATCACGGGATTAAGCAGGCGCGCCTGTCCGAAGCGAAGCGCGACGGGAGAGTCAAGTCGAAGCCCGCGCCTCCGGGACAAGTTGACAGTCAAGGCCGGAAGGTGCGTGTACTGTACAACGTGGCCGATGCCTTAAAGCAATGCAGGCCCAAGCACGTCAAAGAAAGGACCCAGCATCAAGCATTACGCAAGTCGTAACTGGTTACAGGCCGAAGAGAAAAAGCCCGCCTAATCGTGTCCAATCGCCGTAATTCCGTAAATAGCCCATGTAAGCAATTCCAATCTCGAAATGCGATGGACACTGGCCGTCGGAAGCTGCGCGACGTGCATAGCGTTATTGACCCGACGGAGCATGTGCAATGGAGAGCGAATTGTTGACGGTACGTGACGTGGCCGCGCGGCTGCGGATTAGCCCGCGGCAAGTTTGGAAACTCTTAGCCTCAGGACGAATGCCGTCACCCGTCCGGTTGTCCCGGTCGGTTCGCTGGCGGGCGGATGACATTTCCCACTGGGTACACCTTGGTTGTCCGAGCCGGGAGCAATTCGAGGCGGCCTGTGCTGCGGGGGTGCGGCCATGAACGAAAAAGCAGAAGATCCGCAGCCGACCGTTTCGGCGGAACTTCTCGACGTGCGGTCCGTGGCCGCTCTGCTTGGTGGGTGTTCGACACGGCACATCTACCGTTTAGCCGACGCCGGCCGCATGCCGCGCCCGGTCAGGCTTGGCAGCCTGGTGCGTTGGCGCCGGGCCGAGGTGATGGGCTGGATTGACGGTGGTTGCCAGCCCGTCCGGCCCTCAAGGCTAACGACTCGATGAAGGCCGCCAGTGATTTTCACCCGGTGACCCCCGCCGAGCCGTGCGTCATTTGCGGAAAGGGGGACTGGTGCCGCCGCACGGCAGATGGTGCCCACGAGTGCCACCGGATCGACCAGACAGAAGTCAACGGGTACATGTGCGTTGCGAAAACACCTGCAGGTTTCGCGGTGTATCGGTACCCGCGAGATCTGCGAGTCACGAGGGACAGTACGACGCCAGGGAACGCAAAGCGGCCACGCGTGTTCGATTCCCCCGAGGCCGCAGCAGAGTGCTTCGCACACTGGAAGAAGGGCACCGTGGAGAGGGTCTATCGTTGGTCGCACAATTGGTGCCGCGCGCGCATCAGGTTGCCAGACGGTAAGACCTTCTGCGAGATGACACTGAGCGGCACCGGCTGGGTGCTGCGTGGCCCACGAAAGCCTCGTCCTCTCTACCGTGTCGGTGAGCTGCCATCTGCCGGCACCATCGTTGTCTGCGAGGGTGAGAAGGCCTGCGACGCCGCGTGGTCGATCGGCTTGCCATGTGTGACGAGTGGCGCGGTGGACTCGGCGCGGTCCGCCGACTGGACAAGTTTGCGCGGGCGCGACGTCACAATACTGCCAGACCGCGATGCGCCAGGGGCTGGGTACGCAAAGGAGGTCGCCAGGCAGGTTAAATCGCTCAGTCCTGCGGGCAGTGTGAAGATCGTCGAATTACCCGGGCTCGATGAAGCGGAGGATCTCCACGACTTCATCAACGAGCATCGAGACTCGCGCGAGGCTGACGAGATCAAAGCGGAAATCATGGCGCTCATCGCGAGCACGCCGGAGTACGAACCACCGAACGAACCCGACGTGTCACTTGCTCATTGGTCCAATCCAGAGCCGCTTCCCGACGAACTCCCACCCGTCGCGTCCTTTGACTTCGATCTGCTCCCGTCGTCCCTACGACCCTGGATACGGGATATCGCGGAGCGCGTGCAGTGCCCGCCGGACTTCCCCGCCATTGCTTCAATGATCACGACTGCCACCGTCGTAGGTCGTAAGGTTGGCATTCGCCCCAAGCGACACGATGACTGGCTCGTGGTTCCGAATTTGTGGGGTACCGCAATCGGCCCGCCGAGTGTAATGAAAACACCGGCGATCCAGGAGCCGCTCAAACCACTGAAGAGGCTGGAGATCGAGGCGAAGAGAAGATTCGACACAGAGATGCAGGAGTTTGAGGTGCATCAGCTCGTCGCCGATCAGCGGAAGCAACTCGCCAAGAGTGCAATCAAGAAGGCCCTGACCAATGAAGACGGTGATCCGTATGCAGCCGCTCGTGACGCGATGCGCGACGACACACCACCGCCCGTGCGCAAACGCTACCTCGTCAACGACTCGACCGTCGAGAAGCTCGGAGAAATCCTCAACGAGAACCCCAACGGCGCACTCAGCTTTCGCGACGAGCTGATCGGGCTGTTGAAGTCCTTGGACAAAGAGGGGCAGGAGGGCGCACGATCGTTTTACCTGGAGGCGTGGAACGGCAACGGACGCTACACGTACGATCGCATCGGCCGGGGCACGATCGACATCGAGGCGGCGATTGTCTCGCTGATCGGCTCGATTCAGCCGGGACCGCTACGAAGCTATCTCCTCGGCGCGGTGTCGGGCGACGAAAGCGCGGATGGGTTGATGCAGAGGTTTCAACTCGCCGTATATCCCGATATCTCCAAGACATGGCGGAATGTGGACCGCTGGCCGGACACCGATGCGAAGAACCATGCATACGATGTGATCTGCGCGCTGGACCGACTCGAACCGTCGGCGGTTGGCGCCCACCCCGATGACGACGACGCGATCCCTTTCCTGCGTTTCGATTCCGAGGCACAGAATCGCTTCGACGAATGGCGAGAGGAGCTCGAACGGCGTCTGCGATCGGGCGAGGAGCACCCGGTTATCGTCTCACACTTGGCCAAGTACCGCAGCTTGATTCCGACGCTTGCCCTGCTGTGTCATCTGGCAGAACGGCGCACAGGTTCGGTCGGCATCGATTCTCTCAAGCGGGCAATCGACTGGGGCAGGTACCTCGAATCGCACGCCCGCCGCATCTTCTCAGTCGCTGTCGCCCCAGACACGGCCGAGGCGATCGCGCTGGCCAAGAAGATCATCTCAGGTGAGATGCCGGCCGAGTTTGCCCTTCGCGATGTCTACCGCAAGGGCTGGATCGGCCTGGGCACGCGCGATGCCGCAGCCCGCGCCGTCGAGGTGTTGTGCGATCTTGATTGGCTGGCCGAAGTCGAACAGTCGACTCGGACGCGCTCCCGGACGCGATATCAGACCAACCCGAAATTGCGGCGCAGGCGCCCCACGGGAACCGACAGAACTGACAAATCTCCCTGAGAGGAAGACCATGACCCTAATTTGTCAGTTTTGTCAGTTCCTCCGGAGGGGGAATTGGCATTTTTCGGCCAGTGAACTCAAGTGCAAGAAGGAGGATCGACAGGTGCCTCGCTCCCGTTCCGCAGCACGCGACAACATCGCCGCGTTGCGAAAAAGGTCGAAAATAGGCGGAAAAATCGCCTTGCTTTCCTCGGCAGCTTGAGGCTCAGTTGGACCGATCCGGGATGGGCCTGGGGCGGGATTTGACGCATGGGTATGATCCTCCGCAAGCAGTACACGATGCCGATTCCGCCCGGTGCGGAGATCACCGAGCGCGACGGACAGCGCCTCGCCCACTGGCGGCTACGGAATGGGAAACTTCGGTCGGCGGAGGTAGTCAACGGCAAGGACGGCAAGCTCCGCGTTCGCGGTCAGTCCCGGTACTACATGGCCCGTTACCGTGACGGAAGCGGTGAGATCGTCGAAGTAGCAACGGGATGCAAGGATGAGGTGGCGGCGAGGGCGGTTCTGACACAGCTCGAGCGCCGCGCCGAACTGATCCGGGCCGGTGTGATCACTGCGGCCGAGGGTGACGCTGCCGACCATGCCGGAGCGCCACTTTCTCGCCACCTGGACGCGTACGAGCAACATCTCCGCGCCAAGGGCGGCAATCCACGCCGCATTGCGATGCTTCGCCGTCGACTCGAGCGGTTGGCTCGTGATTGCCACTTCTCCAAGCTCGCCAAGATGTCAGCCGGTCCTATCGAGCAGTGGCTCGTCGAACAGGCCGACGCCGGTATGGCCGCATCGACCCGCAACTCCTACCGCGAAGCCGCCGTTTGTTTCGGCAACTGGTGCCGCCGCACGCA
>JBARRC010000187.1:0-2383 GCA_049644045.1 Phycisphaerae bacterium | reverse complement strand
GGCTTGGGCATGCCACCCATCAATCCAAGCTTGGCAGAGCACTAGCCACCGCCCAGCATCTCGGTCAAACCCGGTATATTCAATCCGCCGGTCATCGCCGCCAGCTCGCTCTTCATCCCCTCGCGGGACTTGGCGACGGCTGCGCCGACCGCGGCCTTGACCAGGTCCTCGAGCAGTTCAACGTCGCCCACCACCTGCGGGTCAATCCTGATATCGACAAGCATGCCCTTCCCGTCCACGGTGGCGCGGACCATGCCGCCACCCGCATCGCTCTCGTAACGCCGGCTGGCAAGCTCTTCCTGGACCTTGGCGAGGTTGTTTTGCATTTCCTTCGCTGATTTCAGGATATTCGCAAAGTTCCCGAGGTTACCCAACATCATTGGCTACTCCGTAGTTGGCGTCGACGACACGGTCTCGTCTTCGTCGTCCGGTTTCCCGTTGGGCGGGCTCACCTGACCCCGCCTCGCCGCCGGGCGAACGTCCGACAACGTACCCTCGACCGCTTCCTTGACCCGCAGCACGAACGGATCCTGCGCAACCCGCTCCCATTCGGCTGAGCTTAGCCTGGTCTGCGGGGGCGCCAAGTCGGGCCGGGCACCGCCGCGCCCGGACTGTCGATCGTGGCGTTCCGTCGACGTCGTTGGTGGCGCCGTATTCAATTCGGTCTCGCGCCCGCCCGTAGCGGGGCTAGCGGTTTCGTTTTTTTTTGAATCGCCGCGAGTCGCCGCCGACGGCGACGCGACTTCCCCGCCGTCGAGGCGCTCGATCAGTTCGTTGATGTCTGTGAACTGCTGACTCATCGCCAGTCGCACGACAGCCGCGTCCGCCAGCGCGCGCGCCGCCCCGCTGAATTTCACGTTGCGACGAAGCTCTTCGAGCAACGTGATCATGTACACGTAGGTGGGCGCATCGAAGTTGGTCGCCTGCTCGGAGAGCGTCGGCCTCATCGAATCGGCCACGTCGACGAGATCTGAATCCTGACCGCAGACCCGCAGCAGCATCAGCGTGCGTACGTGCCCGATCAGATGATCGCAGAAACGCTCGACCGTCCGCCCGCTCTGCAATGCGCGATCCAGCGTTCGCAGGGCACCGGCTGCGTCGCGCTTCGCCACGCAGTCGATCACCGCAAGGGCGAGCTCGTCGTGTGGCGGCGGGATGATTTCGTCCACGACGGCCGCTGTCAAACACGCCGGTTCATACGAAAGAAGCTTGTCCAGAAGCGAGAGCGCGTCGCGCATCGACCCGTTGGCCAGTCGGGCAATCCGCCGCAGCACACTCTTCTCCGCCTCAATCTTTTCGGCCTCGACGATCCGGCCAAGGTGCTCAGCGATCGCCGGGGCGTCGATCGCACTGAAGTCGAATCGTTGGCACCGGCTCTGAATCGTCGCCGGCACCTTCTGGGCCTCCGTCGTCGCCAGAACGAACTTCACGTGCAACGGTGGTTCCTCGAGTGTTTTGAGCAGGGCGTTGAACGCACCGGTGCTGAGCATGTGGACTTCGTCGATGATGTAAACCTTGAACCGCGCCCGGGCGGGTCGCAGGGTGGCGTTGCTGCGCAGCTCACGAATGTTGTCCACGCCGGTGTTGCTCGCGGCGTCGATCTCCACGACGTCGATGTCCTCGCCCACCGCAACGGCCGCGCACGACTCGCACTTACAGCAGGGTGTTGTGGTCGGCGCATCGCAGGATAGGCAGTTCAAAGCCTTGGCGAGAATCCGGGCCATCGTTGTTTTTCCGACACCGCGCGTACCGGTGAACAGATAGCCGTGATGCACCCGCCCGGACGTAATGGCGTTCTTCAAGGTGGTGGCGATGGCTTCCTGCCCGACCACCTCGTCGAAGGTGTTGCTGCGATACGTGCGGGCGAGAACGCGATAGGACATCGCGAATCAAACTCCTGGAAAACCACTCCTAATCCCTTTACGCCCAGCCGAACCCACGAGGACGTGCGAGAAAGGATTCTCGCACGAGCGGATTCTCGCACGAGCAGGCCCACACAAGGTTGCGTCGCCGGTGGTCATTGACGACCAGGCGATCCACGGCACCTGAATGAGGTAGGTGGGCTGCTCTGTCTCCAGCCTGACCCGTTGACTGCCCCATCCACTGCATGGGACCTGGTCGTCAATGACCACCGGCGCGAGGGCCGCTCCGCCACGCGTCCGCACCGGCATGGCTGCTCCAGCCGGGAATCATACCAGCAGAATTGGATCATTTGAAGCGAAAAAGCGGACAGCCGAAAGCTTGGGGATTCACCCAGGGCAATTCCGGGTGGCCCTGCCCAGCCAGGCCTTCGTCTGATCGACTATTGACCGTGTTGCCCACCACAAGTAGTATGACGCCGACTCTGTCAACCGTTGTTTGTAAACGTAATCACATACAAGGG
>JBARRC010000186.1:0-4797 GCA_049644045.1 Phycisphaerae bacterium | reverse complement strand
CACCCGACCGTGCCCATCAATTCAACGCTGACAGAGCACTAGAGATAGGTATAGGCGCAGTTCGGTTCGTGAATTGAAGGAGAACGAACGATGAATCGGAAGGGACTTTGGATTGTGGTTGTGGTTGCCTGTGCGGCTTCGGCTTCGCAAGCCCTCGAGATCGTTGAAGTGCCTGGTAAGGTTGATGCCGTTACCGTTTACCGCGGGCAGGCACTGGTGACTCGGCTGGTGCAACTGCCCGGGCCGGCCGGTCTGCGCGAGGTGGTGGTTACCGATTTGCCGGAGCACGTGGTGCCGGGGAGCATCCACGCCGAATCGGCTGACGGCGTGGAGGTGCGGTCGGTGCGGTACCGCGTTCGCCCCGTTCTGTGTGACGTCCGCGAGGAGGTCCGCAAGCTCGATGAGCAGATCCGCGAGGTGCAGGACAAGCTGCAGGCGACTCAGCGGCACGAACAGCTTGCGGCGGAGCAACGCACCTATCTAACCAGGCTGGAGCAGTTCGTCGCCCCGACCGCCAACGTCGAGTTGACCAAGGGCGTTCTCAATGCTGAAACGCTCAAAGTCCTGACGCAGTTCCTGTACGAGCAGCGAAAGGCATTGGCCGAAGACGAGTTGAGGCTGCGTCTGGACGAACGGGACCTCAATGAACAGCTTGAACTGCTGCGGCGACAGCGCAAGGAGCTGGCCGGCTCATCGTCGCGGACAGCCCGCGAGGCCGTGGTGTTCGTGAATCTCCAGGCGGCGGACGGCGGACGGCTGCGGATTCGCTACCTGGTCGATCGTGCCACGTGGTCGCCCTCTTACAACATTCGCACCGACGCCGACCGCTCGCAGGTTCTGGTCGAGTACAGCGCTTCCATCCAGCAGCAAAGCGGCGAGGATTGGACCGACGTGTCAATGACGCTCTCGACGGCCACGCCTTCCCTGGTAGCTAAAGCGCCCGTCCTTACGCCACTGAGCATCGCGCTGGTAGCTCCACGCGTAGAGCAACAGGCTCTACACAGGGGCGAAGGCGATTACAAAGCGGCCCGTCGCAGGCTTTTGGAGCAGCAGGCAGCGGCCAGCAGCGCCCGAAACGTGTTCGCCCAGGCTCAACAGCGCCAGACTACCGAGCAGGACGAGGAAGTCCAACCGTACCCCACCACAGAAGTCCTTGACTGGAACTACAACGACTTGGAGCTGAATCGCCTGGCCGGCGAGCTGCAGAATCTCGACCTGACGATCCGCGGGAAGATCAAGCGCGAACCCCCCAGCCGCTCGAAGATCGACGAAGGGGTAACGGTGACCTACAAGATCGCCACCCGAACCTCGCTACCAAGCCGCTCCGACCGCCAGTTGATCCGGATCGCCCCGCTCCCGATGAAGAGTCGGTTCTACAAGGTGGCCACCCCCGTGCTGACCAGTTACGTCTATGAGGAGGCCGCGGTCACCAACGAGAGCGAGATGGTCCTGCTAGCCGGTCCGGTGGCGACGTATCTGGACGGACAGTTCGTCGGGCATGGGGCGATCCCCACCGTGGCGGTGGGCCAGGGGTTTACCGTCGGGTTTGGAATCGATTCGTCACTGCGTGCCGCCCGCGAGCTGGTCGAGAGGAAGGAGACCATCCAGGGCGGTAACCGCGTGGTGGACTTTACGTACCGCCTGGCCCTAGAGAATTTCGGCGCCACACCAGCTACAGTCCGCCTGCTCGATCGCCTGCCTCAGGCCGAGAAGTCGGACATCAAGCTGACGCTCGACGATACCAGCCGCGAACTGAGCGATGACGCCACCTACCAGCATACTGAGCGCAAAAAGGGCATCTTGCGCTGGGAGATCGAGTTGCCCGCTCACACGAAGGGTCCCAATGCCACAGCCATTGAGTACCGCTTCCGCCTCGAGTACGATAAGCAGATGACAATCGGTGGACTGCCCATCGGCCGGCGGTAACGGGTCCGTGACACTTCCGGACGGGAAAAAGGGGACGCAGCTCGTTTATTGGTTTGTTTCCGCGTTGGCAAAAACGAGCTGCGTCCCCTTTTCCGCGCCAGCCCTGGCTGCACACGCGCTGAACGGTTATACTCCACGTCTATTTTAGGCGCCCGCCACCCTCGCAGAAGGTGGGTTGCCCGTTCAAATTGGCTAGACTTCCGGAGTTCGCCAATGGCCCACAAGAAAGCACCTAAAGGAGCCAGTCGGACCGACGTTGGCATCGCCATATTCTTTCTAACTGCAACGGCGTTCGCCGGGCTGCTCGGTTACTTCCTCACTGGATACATTCAAACGCTCGTGCTCCTCATGTGCTCCGCCTTCCTTGGCGTCGTGATAATGGAGGTGCGCGGTGTGCTTCTACACCACGAGCCGCCCTCCGGCTTTCCCTTATACACTAGAAGATTTTTGTACCTTGCCACGCTGGTTCTTGCGCCAGCTATAGTCTTATTCCATTTTTGCGCTTCGTTGCCTAAAGCATATCCAAGGCAAGATGGGGTGGTAGCCGATTTTGTAGGTGGTCCGGGAAGCGCTGCTCGAAATGCGATGGGGCCGCATTTTTCAATCCTCTCGGATAGCGCATGGAATTCGGAGTCAAAATGCTGGTATCAAAGACTAACAGAAGCAGGGAGTCGCACTCATGGGTATCTTCGTTTGCACTACCAGTTACTATCACAAACCGACCGCGAACCGTACGTCGGCATCTATACGGACTTTTCGTTTCCGCCCCCGCAGTGCTATGATATCCGTGCCTACCGCGACTTGACCATTACGGTTCGTCTTGGCCAACCGTTAGCGGAGTCGTCAGTTCACCTCGTTGTAGTTTTGTTCTCCTCGAACGTAGACAACCCCGATTACGCCTTTCCGGCTCGCGACTTGAAACCCCAGGAATTGAGCACGGATTGGACCACCCTTAAGATACCGTTATCGCATTTCGCTGCCCCAAAATGGGTGAATTACCCCGTCCCCTTGGACTTGAAGAGCGTCTATCGCCTAGCTGTGGTGGTATACGGTGAGCCCCACTCTGAAACCTCTGGACACATTGATATAAGGGACATCAGATTTGCGGGGTAACCTCAATACTAGTCCGCGATTAGTCTGGCTCACACTGTGCATATGGCTCGCCATTTGTGCATTGGGTGACTATCGCCTCTACGCTGAGTTCGTCCGGCCCAAAGGTCCAGTCGGCTGGTTCGGTATGATATTGAGCTTTGTCTGTCTCCACGTGCTATGGCTACTATTAGCCCATATGCTGGCTTGCTATCTCCTCAAGTTACTAACAATGCGCAGCAAATCGGACACTGTTAACCCAATCCCAGATGCCGACGGGAACCCGGTGGCCGTCGCCCTTTGTACGCGCGACGATTGGATTGAGGAGACTGCGAACTCATGCCTGAGAGCTATGCGTCCGCTCGACCACCTCTTTGTGTGTGATGACAGCGAATCGGATCCTATTCGGACGGCGATCGATTGTTTTGCCCAGTTACATCCACACCGAGTGACAGTCGTAAGACGCGGGACTATTCGCGGTTTCAAGGCGGGGAATCTGAATCACTGTTTGCAAAAGTTGAACCAACGTTTCACGCACGTCCTCGTTGTCGATCACGACAACGGCCTCCACCCGCTCACGATTCCCGCTGCTCTGACTCGTTTTCAGTCTAATCGCACAACAGCATTTGTCCAGTTTTCGCAAATCGAGGATGGGCGTCCACCCAATGGTTTTGCAAGCGACGTGGAGGTATGTGTAAAGGTAGCCTGGTGGGTGCATTCCCTACGTGCCGCATACGGGCTGCCGATTTGTGTCGGCCACACTGTAATGTTTCGTAGAGACCTTCTGAACGAGGTAGGGGGGTTTCCAGAGACGATCACCGAGGACATCGCCCTAACGCTGCGGATGCTCTCCTCAGGGCTGATGGGGTGTTATGAGTTGTCATTTCCCGCGACGGAGTCAGTTCCAGACAGTTACCAAAGTTTCCGCGCGCGTTATATTCGCTGGTGCTTGGGCACGTTGCAGAGCTGGTGGTACAATCTCCGACGACCGACGCGCAGACTGCTGTTTTCGCATGCTACTTACGATGGCCTGCTGCAAGCTTTGGTACTTTTGTATGCCGTACCACTCTTTTTGCTTGCGACAGGCATGGCGCTATTGAAAGCGCACAGTGGCGGAGTGACTGCGCTGGGCGAAACACCCGTTGTGTGGTTAACGGGCCTCGGACTGCTGTGCCCTAGCCTTCCTGTGATTCTCTTATCACGAAGCGTGTTTGGTGGATTGCGCCGTGCAGCAATACTGTGTGCTGTGTTTTTGTCGATGGTGATCCCAACTATAGTGACGATGGGCGCGCTGCTAGTTTTTCGGAAACCGGATTTCACGAACACCGGTAATCGAGTGAGGACGCATGGGTTACACATAGGCGTTCCCCTCGCTGCCTCGTTTGGTGCGAATGGGATGTGCACCGTCATAATTGAGGTGGTGGTAGTAACATGGTTGCTCTTCCACTGTCGCAGCATAGGGCTCTTGGGATGGCCGTTTGTAGCAGGCGTGGCATGTGGACCTGCTTTCGAGCTAATGTCGTGGGATTCCGTCGTTTGCAATGTGATGAAATTCTTGCCGTTCGCTTTGGCGGTATTTGTTGGTATCTATTGCACGGTGGCTTGGCTATAGGTGGTACCTGTGAAGCGCCGGGTATCACGCCGAGGCTTGCTTACGGATTGTGCGGGCGTCCATCGGCGAGGGTTTGACCAGTAGAACAGCAAAAGGGAGGTTGATGATGATGAAAACGGCAACGAGGCATGCTTTATACGTCGTATTCCCTGCTATGCTCTTCGCTTCCG
>JBARRC010000185.1:0-13087 GCA_049644045.1 Phycisphaerae bacterium | reverse complement strand
GCCTGTGCTGCGTCGGCCGTTGATGCTGCGCGCTATTCGGATCCCCAGCTACGAACGGTTACCCGAATCGTTCCCGGTCCATCGCCACCCCAGCGCTGATTCGAACCCGCGTTGCCGCAGCCCAACTTCACGCAAGTAGCGTGCCGAACAGGATTGGGACGCAGCTCGTTTTTCCTGGGTGTATCCTCTTCTTCCTCGCTGGCGCACAAATTGCTACAATTCTGTGCACCTTAGCTCCGGTCACAAGCAAGGGCGCGGTGCTCCGGAGAACAAGGGCTTTTGTTGTCCATAAGTTTTAAGGAGTCAGATTCATGGTCACGCCGGGCCGATCCCATGCTTTGAGTAGAACTGTGACTTTTCTTGCCGTCATCCCTTTGTCGGTCGGATGGGCTGCAGGGGAGGCGAAGGGCTCTGAAGGTGCCGTTGACGCTACCTGGACACCGTCAACAGATCTGTCGCTGCGCTTCGACCCGGCCGCCGTTCAGGCAAACACTGGGGGCGCAACCACAGAGGGACAGAGTCCGTACGACATTTGGACCTCTAAGCGGCTCACTGGCGACTGGGGCGGTGCGCGCACAGAGCTGGAAGAGCACGGCGTAAGCCTGTCAATGATATTGGCCGTGTCGTATGCCCAAAACTTTCGCGGTGGGCTGAACACGCACAACGCCAACGCTTTCTCCGGTGATTGGCGCATGAACCTCACGTTGGACTTCGACAAGATGGGGCTGATTCCCGGCGGCTTCTTTTTCATCCGCGGCAAGTCGAGTTGGAACAACGGCGTCGATGCCGACGTGGGCTCGTTGCGGCCGATCCACTGGGTCTTCGGAAGCGGCGGGGACGAGGAATACTACATCGACAAGTGGTGGTATGGTCAGCGTTTGTGGGAGGACCGGCTCGAGTTCCGGGTTGGTAAACTGCTGACTCCGTCCGACCTTTTTGACATCCCGGCCTATGCGAAGTGGCCGTGGGACCAGTTCATGAACGCGAACCTGAACCGGAGCCCGATCGTTCCACACCGCAAGGCTATGGGCGCGTATTTGAAGATCAAGCTCTGCGAGTGGGCGCACTTTCAGATGGCCGGCGTTGACGCCGACCAGACGGATGTAACTCTCGCCGCGGATGTGGAGCGCGCCCTGCACGGACCGGCAACATCTGTGGGGTTGTGGGAGCTCGTGCTAAGCCCAAAGTTCGAGAGTGTAAACGGAGCTTTGCCCGGGAACTACCGGTTCGGCTGGTGGTATGATGGTCGAAGCAAGCGGGTGCTCCGGGACGAGTTGGACGGCCTGCTGGCCCCGCGCTGGCGCAGTGACGATGTGGGCTGGTACGTTACTTTCGACCAGTTCGTGTGGAAGGAGAACGACGACGCCAAAGATAAGCAGGGGCTCGGCGCTTTTCTGCGATACAGTTTCGCCCATCCCGAGACCAACCGCATCAATCACTTCTGGTCGGTCGGTGCGCAGTACGAGGGGCTTTTTCCCGGTCGTAGCAAGGACGTACTGGCCTTTGGCGTCGCTCAGAGCCTCATGTCCAAGACGTTTCGGCACGAAATCAACAACCTGGCCGATCGCGAGACGATTTACGAACTATATTATGCATACCACGCCACCCCCTGGTGCGTTATCACCCCCGACATTCAGCTCATCACCAACCCCGGTGGGAACAAAGACGCACACAACGCGCTGATCGGAGGCGTACGGGTAAGAATCGCCTTCTAGCGAGAATGTCGTCCGATATTCCACTCGCCTGCCCCCGTCGAAGCGTGCCCCATAACAACGGTGCCGCGCTTTGACGAAACGGGCTCAGGGCGTACAATGGAGGCTCGTGTAGATCAAGCGTTATTCACTCATTGCGGTGTACTGGAAGTGTCACACGCTGTCACTCGGATGGATACAGTTCCGCGGCAGAGCGGTGCAACGCATGCTGCCTCGCGGCCGGTTCACAGGATTGACCAACCGGCTCCGCTGGTGAAGCGCTTCTTGGACCACCTCTTCCTCGAGTGCGGGTTGGCCGGCTTGACGGTCACCGCATACCAACATGATCTTGGTGAGTTTTGGAAGCACCTGACGGCGCGGGAGGTGGAGCCGGGCGAGATCACGATGGAGGACGTGCAGCAGCACCTGATCCATCTGCAACGGCGCGGGCTGGCGGTGGCCTCCATCGCGCGTCACCTCGCTACCATTAAGGTCTTTTTACGACACCTGTACGCCGAGCATGTTCTAAGGCGTGATCTGGCCTCGCTCATCGAGTCGCCCAAGCGGTGGCGGATCATTCCCGACACGGTTCATTATCCCCAAGTTGAAGCGCTGCTCCACGGTCCCGATCCGCGTGACGAATTCTATTTGCGCGACCGGGCCTTGCTCGAACTGCTTTACGCCACGGGAATGCGGGTCAGCGAGGTCGTCGATCTGGAAGTTGAACAGATCAACCTGAAGCTCGGTTACGTTCGCTGCATCGGGAAGGGGCGCAAAGAGCGGATCGTGCCTGTCGGTCGACCGGCCATCGAGGCGGTCGGTGAGTACATCGAGGTTCTCAGGCCCCGGTTGTTGGGCGTACGGCACACAACGTCGTTGTTCCTTTCACGTACCGGACGGCCGCTCGACCGCACGAACATTTGGCGCCTTGTCTGCAAGTATGCAGCGGTGGCGGGCATCGAACAGCATCTATCGCCCCACACCTTACGCCACTGCTTCGCCACCCACCTTCTGGCCGGCGGGGCGGATCTGAGGATCGTGCAGGAATTGCTCGGCCACGCCGACGTCACCACCACGCAGGTCTACACGCACGTGGACGAAGTGCAACTCAAACAAGTCCATCGCAAATATCACCCAAGACCTTAGAGTCCGCGCGACCGCGATCACCACCCTATGTTTCGGTTTTGTGTAGCCTTACCCCTTGTGGGTGACGCAATCACGCGAGCCGCGGCCTTCAGGCCGCGCGGACATCCGCGCAGGCTAAAGCCTGCGGCTCGCCAGGCGCCGCCCACGAGGGGCGGCGCTACAACCGCTACGCAAGACCAAAACTTGCCCTAACGTTTCCGGGACGGCTGAGGCCAAGTGGATCTTACAAACCGCCCGTTCTTCAAGATGACCTTGCCGTCGACCTCGATGCGTCCGCCGCGGCGCATATCGCAGATCAGGTCCCAGTGCAGCCCACTTTTGTTCCTGCTGCCGCTCTCTGGGAAACCCGCTCCCAGCGCCATGTGCACCGTTCCGCCGATCTTCTCGTCAAACAACGTGTTGCGCGTAAACTTGGTGATGGCGTAGTTCGTGCCGATGGCGAGTTCCCCAAGAATGCGTCCCCCCTTGTCCTGGTCCATCATCTGGAACAGAAAATCCTTGCCCTTCGAGGCGTCGGCGTCCACGACCTTGCCCCCGCGGAACCGCAGCCAGACATCGGTCACTTCCCGTCCCTGGTAAACCGCGGGGAAGCTGAACCGCACTTCACCCTCCGTGGCTGACTCGATGGGGCCGGTGAAGACCTCGCCGTCCGGGAAGTTGTTGACCCCGTCGCAGTTGATCCATCGCCGGCCCTTCACACCGAATCGGATGTCCGTGCCGCCCGGAACGACGTAGCGAACCTCGCCGGCCTTGCTCAAAAAGTCCACCACCCGTTGCTGTGTCGTGTGCACCTTCTTCCACGCTACGATGGGGTTCGACAGATGCAACAATCCTGCCTTGAACACGAAGTCCGCGTACTCGGTAAGCGACATCTCCGCATCCTGTGCCGATGCGTGGCACGGGTATTGTGTTCCTACCCAGCGGAGCTTGGCCTTTCCCTTCTTTGCCATCCGCTCTATTGCGGCCTCAAGCAGAGGTCTCCGGGCCTTGCTCATTGCGGCCTGCTTCTTCGGGTCGACGTTGCTCATCGCCCGGGTGTTACGGTTGGCCCAGGCGGTGATGTCGGCGTTGACGGTTTTCATCTCCTCCAGATCAAACGGGGAGACGTAAGCGATCTGAGCCGGGCTGCCATGTCGTGCCATAAACTCCTGGCATTCCTCCGGCGCCATGCGCACGACGGGAAGCCCGCCGGCGCGCAGCACCTCCTTGTAGACCGCCAGCGCGAGCGGCTCCGCCACGGTCGGCATCCGCACGCGAACCACGTCGCCCTTCTTCACGGCTGTTGAATATTGAACAAGAACCTTCGCGAGTTGGTCTAACCTGGGATCATACATTGTGATTCATCCTTTCAACCCAGCACAAAGAGTTCGACGGCCATGACCCCCACACCGATCAGGGCCGCACCAGCGATGATTCCCGCGCAGATCGATTCCTGGTTCTGCACGAACACCTCGTTCATCCGCTGCTTGGGCTTTGGCCACAGCTTGTCGATTACCCAGAAGATGAAGGATCCGAAAAACATGGCGAGGCAGATCTGAAACGGGATGACAAACGCCAGCCCAATTCCGACGGCCGATAGCGGGAATTTCCCCTTGGCTGCCATGCGTATGGCCTCGAGCACGATGCCCAGGGCGGCTCCGATCACCGTAGCCCAAAGCGCGGTCGTCCGTAGCTCACTGAGACCCTTGGTCAAAAGCTCCGCGACCGCCTTCCAGACGGTGGCGGCCGGATATGGGTATTGCTCGCTGATCAAACCAGCCGGGTTGTTCCTCAGGAACAACGGGTAGAACACCACGACGGAAAAAATAGCCCCGGAGAAGGCGCCAATGACGTGTCCTATCGCCTGTAGGCGAGGTTTTCCACCGAGCATGTACCCGGGTTTGATGTTCTGGATCAGGTTCGATGCGTTGCCGGCCACCTCCGCGCTGATGCCCGCCGTCGCGATATTCGTTGTGATGTTGCCCGGCGCGATCGCTCCGTAGGTGAGTTGGGTGATCTTGCCCAATGCCCCGGTCGGCGTGATCGAGGTCAAGGCCGTCGAGTTCACACCGATCAACGCGAATATGAATACCATCGGCACGGCAATCGCACCCATCCAGATCTGGACATCAAAGAACCAGTAGGCGATCCAGACCAGGTACGCGCCCACGATGGGCACGCCGACAAGCGACACCCACAGCGGCAATTCGATGTGCTTGACGCAGTCCTCCGTTCGTTTTTTCTTGCCGCCGAATAGCCCCTTGAACGCGCTGACGAACATCTGTGGTTTGGCGAAGAAGGAATAGAGTGACGCGGTGGTCATCATGGCCACCCCGCACCAGAGCGACCACGTGGTAATCGCACGGAAGCCGACCTGCATGACGCCAGCCTCGCTTACTGTCGAGACGATGTCACCGCGCCGAATCATCCACGGTGCGAGGACAAAGTAGTTGACCAAAGCGCCGACCATCAGCGAGGCCCCGGTGCGGATTCCCATCAGGCCGCCGGCGCCGATCATGGCAATGTCCAGCTCCGGTCGGATGGTCAGCTCCCTCAGAGGCGTACCCATGATGTTGGGCATCCACCACCCGAACTTCTCGGCAAGGCGGTAGTACCACGCATCGAGGATTTCCGGAACGCTGATGGAGGGCAGGTGCCATTCGCGAAGCCACTCCATGACCTTATGCGACTGCCCGAGCTTCAGCATGCCGCTGATGATGCTGAAGATCACCAGGAGCTTGGCGGGAAGGACGGATTTGCCCGTGTCTTCACTGTGCAGCGTATCCATGACCACGCCGCACGCACGCCCCTCGGGGAAGGGCATTTGCTCCTCGTTGATGAAACGCCGCTTAAGCGGGAACGCGAACAACACCCCCAGCAACATCAGCCCGATCAGCCACATGACCATCTGCCACCACGGGATTACCTCGTTGGTGATGACCATGTAGGCGGCCATGCTCGCGATCAGCGGGCCGTTCATGTAGCCGGCCGAGCATGCGATCGACTGCAGAATATTGCTCTCCAGAACGTGGTAGTTTCGCCCCAGGCCGATCTTCGACAGGGCCTTGAAGATCACAAATGCCAGAATGACTGCGGTGATGGCCACCCCGAGCGACCAGCCGGCTTTCGCCCCGACGTAGAGATTCGTGATCGACAGCAGCCCACCCAGCAAAAAGCCGCTGATCACCACCCGCACGGTCATCTGCGGCGCGTCGCCCTGATAGACGTTCTCGAGCCACCAGCGGTCCTTCTCTTCGACCGACATGGTGCGGGTTTGTTCTTCGGTGAGTTGTTTTATGGCCATACGGGTATCACCAGATACCAATTACAAATTACAAATTACGAATTACGAATTACGAATTACGAAGCAACGACCGCGCCAGCGTATCCGGGTTTGTATTTCGTAATTCGCAAATCCCGATGGTCACATCGTGTGCGGATTCTTGTTAATTGTCAAACGTCGTCTTCATCGGTAGTTCTGACGGGAGGCCGGTGGCCTCGAAAAGACCGACTGGAAAGTCGGTCCCACAAGGCTAGTGCTCTGTGACACCTCAAATGATGGATAAAACGTTGTGGGTGGCATGGCCAAGCGCAGCGCCGCCATGAGTCGGACATGCTTGTTGGCAGCGTTCAACATGCCGGCGCCAGTCTTCGACAGGCTTGGGCATGCCACCCCTCAGTTGAGGTGTAACAGAGCACTAGATAACCCACAGGCTAACCCACAGGTTAATCCATAGGTTAATCGGATACGACCAGAAGATGTCGATCGGGGCAAGTCGGGTCGTCAACGAGTTCAGCGGCGAGTGCAGCGAATTCCTGCTGACGGGTAAGAAAGGCGTCAACGACAGCCGGGGCGAATTGGGTTCCGGACAGCTTAGTGAGGATTCCTACGGCTTGATCGTGTGGAAAGGCCTCTTTATAGACGCGTTTCGTGGTTATAGCATCATAAACGTCTGCCAGGGCGGCAATACGAGCGGGGAGGGGGATGGCGTCGCCTCGCAGGCCGCGGGGGTAACCCATGCCGTCATACCATTCGTGATGCGCGCGGGCGATATCGGCAGCCATCTCGAGAAAACCGGCGCCGGGGGTCCGCTCGATAACAGACTGAATGGTGTCGGCCCCAATGTCGGCGTGAGATTGCATGATGGCCATCTCTTCCGAAGTGAGCTTGCCGGGTCTCAACAGAATCTGATCCGGAATGGCCACCTTGCCAATGTCGTGGAGCGGGGCTGCGCGCTCGAGATCGTGGATGAAGGTATTGTCGATCTGATGATGAAAGGCCGGTTTCGTTCGAAGCTCTTCTGCCAGGATGACGCAGTAGCGTGTGACGCGGTCGACGTGTTTGCCGGTGTCACTGTCGCGGTGCTCGGCCAACTTGGCCAACGCCACCATGATCGAATCACAAGCCTGGTCGCGGGCCTTGCGGTTGAACGTGCGGTGGATCGCCGATCCCGCAATGCTGGCAATCAGGTCGATGTACTCCAGGTCGTTGGGCCCGAAGGGGCGCCGGCCGAACCGTTCGGTTATGTTGAGGACCCCGATCGTGTGCGCGGGCGTACCCAGCGGTGTCGAACACATGGGAACGCTGGCGAAGAAGGGGGAGTCGTAAATGTGGCATTCGAAGCCCTCCTGATCTTCGGCATTGATCACCATGGGATGGTGCGACGCAAATACGCGGCCCGCGACCATTTCGCCGATCGGAACTCGGATCGTGCTTGCGAGTTCCTTGTCAAGGCCCACACAATTTGCAATCGTCAGAAACTGCCGGTTGGCGTCGGGAAGCATGATCGAGATTCGACCGGCGCCGATAGCCTCCGCCGTGGCAGCCAGGGTGTGGCTGAGAATCTCGTCGAGTTCGGTGCTGGCGCTTAGCGCCCGGCCGAACTCGAGCAGGCACTGGAGAATTCGAGTCTGTTCTCCGCGAAACTCATTGCTACGGAGTAAATCCATTCGCTCGCAGTGCAGCCGGGCCATAGACCGAACACGCAACGCCAGCTCATCGGTCCGAATGGGCTTGGTCAGGTATTCGTCCGCACCAGCTTCGAGGCCGGCCACGATATCCGCCCGGTCCGCGCATGCGCTGACCATGATGACGGGGATGTCCCGCGTGTCGGGATTCATCCGAAGTCGCCTGGTACACTCTAATCCGTCCATTTCCGGCATCATCACGTCCATGATGATGACGTCGGGCGGCTCTTCGGCGATCTTCGCGAGTGCGCCCCGTCCGTCCGACGCCTGACGAACCTGATACCCTTTCCCTTCGAGACAGGTCTGGCAAAGTGTCCGGCTGGCGGCTTCATCATCGACGATCAACACCGTGGCGCGGGTCTCCGCGGTGAAGCCCACTTGCTTGGCGGGATCATCCGGAACATCCGGGCTGGCCGGAGCGGGAACCACCGCCCGGGACCGGTTGTCAGCGTACACCATGTTGCGTCCGGCTTTTTTGGCCACGTAAAGGGACTCGTCGGCTTGTTTGAGAACGCCCTCCCATGACCCCATGCCGACGACGGCGGCGACGCCAACGCTGACTGTAACGCGTTCCCCAACTGCGTTCGCTGGATGAGAGATTCCCAGGGCCCAGACGTTCTTTCGGATTCGCTCGGCCAGCTTGAGGGCTGCCTCAGCTCCGGTTTCCGGTGCAAGCACGACGAACTCTTCGCCGCCGTATCGCCCGACCACGTCGAGACGGCGGCATGCCGAGACGATCGAGCCGACCACGCTGCGCAGACACTCGTCACCCGCCTGGTGCCCCTGGGAGTCGTTGAAAGACTTGAACTGGTCCACGTCGATGATCAAGACGCTGTAGGGATGGCCGTGTCGCTCGAAGCGTTCGTGCTCGCGCATCGCAGCCTCTTCCCAGGCTCGTCGATTCAGCAGGTTGGTGAGGGGATCCGTCCGGCTCAAGCCGGCGAGCTGGATGTTCGCTTCGGCAAGCTCCTTTGCCAATCTCTCCATTTGCTGGCTCTTGTGGAGCAGTGCCGCTTCGGCGCGGCGAAGTCCGGCATGGACGGAGACGCGGGCCAGGACCTCAGCCGTCTTGAACGGCTTCGTCACATAGTCAGATCCTCCCGCCTTGAAGGCTTTCAACATGTCGTCGGCATTGGAGACAGCCGTGACGAAGATGATGGGGATCGAGGTTGTCTCTTCCTGCGATTGTAGAATCTCGCACACTTCCAGCCCGTCTCGCCCCGGCATCATCATGTCCAAAAGAATGGCATCGGGCTGTTGCGCGGTGGCCAGTTCAACGGCCGCGAACCCGTCTCCCGCAGTGAGCACTTCATACCCCTCCTTCTGCAATGATCCCGCGAGAATCACGGCATTGGTGGGATTGTCGTCAACCACGAGGATTCGACAGGGTGCATCCACAGTCGCGTGCTACTCCTTTTGCCATCTTTGTATGAGCGCATGCAGGCGGTCGAAATGTCCCTCCAGATCGGCTAACAGCGGAGCGATGTCCTTCCATTCGTTCCGTTCGCCCATCGCTTCAAGCCGTTGGGCGGTCTGACGGATCGGCTCCGCGCACAGGCTGGAGGCCGCCCCCTTGAGGCTGTGCGCCGCCGCCGCTAATTGCGGCGCATCCACATTCGTGATCGCCGCACGGAGGTCGTTGAGGACCGAAGGGAGGTGTTCCACGAAAGTGTTAAGCGCCTTTGCCAGGAGTTCGCGGTCACCTGCCAGATTCTCCAGGGCCTTTTCGATTTCGACGGGTCTTGGATGTGGCGCGACGCCCGTTTGGCATTGCTCGGCTGGTGACGCTGCTCTGTCGCTTGGTGTTTCCTCCTTGACGCCGGTGCCTTCCCGGCTGCTCCACTTGAGGATCGTCTGGTGAATCACTTCGGCACTGACCGGCTTGGCGATGTAGTCGTTCATCCCAGCCGCCAGACAGCGCTCGCGATCCTCCTTCATGACATGGGCTGTCATCGCGATGATCGGGAGGTCTCTCCACTGCTCATGCTTGCGAAGCTCCCTGGTGGCATCCAAGCCATCCATCTCCGGCATTTGCACGTCCATCAGCACGAGGTCGAACATTTTTTGTTCCAGCACCTCGATCGCCCGCCGGCCGTTCTCGGCTGTCGTGACGTCGCAGCCGTACTTTTCGAGGATGGCCGTCGCGAGCTGACGGTTGACCGGATTGTCTTCCACCACCAGAACGCGCGCGTGATAGCGGCGGCGTTCCACAGGCTGAGGTGCCCCGGTGTCCTTCTTTGTCACTCGTGGGCCGGGGCTCTGCGTGAAGACCGTGAGCAATGTTTCCATCAGCGCTGCTTGCTTGATCGGCTTGGTCAGACAAGCGACGCACTCCGACTGATGCTTTGCGTCCACTTCGCACCGGCTGTCCAGCGAGCTTAGGAATATGATCTTGGGGTTGCCACTGCCTGGGTCTTCCCGAAGGGCACATTCAACCTCCAGGCCGTTCATGTCCGGCATCTGAACGTCGAGGAGCACGGCGTCGAATGGATTGCCTTCCGCGTAAGCAGCCTTGGCGCATTCCAGAGCTTCCGGCCCACTCGAGGCTGGTACGGTAGCGCATTCCCACGATTCCAGGATAACCTGTAAAACGCGCCGGTTCGTGGCGTTGTCGTCAACGACCAGAATGCGGCGTCCGCGCAGGCCGGATAGCGCGGGTTCCACTGGCAGCTTGCTGCCAGCGCAAGACACGGGCGGACAAGCCGCCCGTGACACCCTTTTCGCCGCCGGAAGTGGTTGCGTCCGTGCGAGCGTGACCCGGAAACGAAACGTGCTTCCCTTGCCCTCCTCGCTCTCAGCCGAGATCTGACCGCCGAGCAGCTCGGCAATCTGCCTGGAGATTGCCAGCCCGAGTCCGGTGCCTCCGTATTTGCGCGTGGTGGTGCCGTCGACCTGGGTGAAGGCACTGAAGATCGCCTGCCGCCGGTCCTTCGGAATGCCGATGCCGGTGTCCGACACCCAGAACAGCAGGGTTACCTGGTCGCCGGTTTCGTGTTCGACCGTAAGGCCAACGACCACCTCGCCCGCTTCGGTGAATTTCACCGCGTTGCCGGCGAGATTGATCAGCACTTGTCGCAGACGAAGCGGATCACCCAGCAACAACCGGGGTACGTTCGGGCCGATGTTGCAGATCAGCTCGAGGCGTTTTGCGCCTGCGCGGTGTGTAACCATGTCCGCTACGCCTTCGACAAGGTCCACAACGTCGAAGTCGGTCGATTCGAGTTCCAGCTTGCCGGCCTCGATTTTGGACAGGTCGAGGATATCGTTGAGAAGACTCAGCAGTGAGTTCGCACAGCGCAATACGGTATCCAGATATTCACGCTGCTCCCCGTCAAGATCGGTGTCCAGGGCCAGCTCCGTCATGCCGATGATGCCGTTCATCGGCGTGCGGATTTCGTGGCTCATGTTGGCGAGAAACTCGCTCTTGGCCCTATTCGCCGCCTCGGCAGCCTCTTTGGCCTGCCGCAGTTCCATTTCGGCCTGCTTGTGGTCGGTGATGTCGATGAAGCTATCCAGCAGATGCATACGGCCGTCCAGCATCAGAGGAGTAACCGTCTTAAGAATTGGCATGGCCTGTCCATTTGCTTTGAGCAGCACACGTTCTGAGTTGTCAATCTCCTCTCCAAGGTCAGTGATCGGACAACGCCCTACTTCCGCCGGACAGATATGCTTATGGCACACGTGGCCGACGACCTGTTCTCTGGGAGCACCGATCATTTCGAGAGCGGCGGGATTGGCTTCGACGATCACGTGGCTCTCGGCCTCAATGACCATAATTCCAGCTTGAACAGTATCCAGAATGGCCTGCAAGCGTTGTTCGCTTTCTCGCAGTGCTTCCTCCGCCCGTTTACGGTCCGTGATGTCGCGAAACATCCCTTGCAGGAGTCTCCTCCCGCCGATGTCAAGAAAGTTGGCCTTGATGGCAACGTCCCTGGTTTCCCCGGTGCTGGTGATGACCTGGGCTTCGAGAACGTGTCCCTCGCTCTCCCCGAGGTGTTTTCGGAATGACTCGGAAAACTCTTCGTTGACTTCGTGGGCAGGATGGAGGATCGTCTGATGTTGTCCGATTAGTTCGGATTTCTTCCTCCCGACCAGTTGGGCAACAGCATGGTTACAGTCGACGAGTACGCCGGTTTCCGCATCGGCGAGGACTATGCCGTCCCGGGCTTCCTCGAACAGTTTCCTGTGCCTTTCTTCACTCTTCTGCAGGGCTTCCTCGGCCCGCTTGCGCTCGGCCACCTCGGTTTGAAGTTCACGGTGCCGGGCTTCGAGCTGGGCCGTTCGCTCCGCAACTTTTCGCTCGATGGATGCATAACTTTGCTGCAGTCGATCCGCCATGTGGTTGAACGCGCGCGAAAGGATGCCGATCTCCCCTACGGCGTGTTCACTCGCGCGCTTGCCCAGATTCCCTTCGGCAATCGCGGTGGCTGTTGCGGCCAAGTTCTGTACCGGTCTTATGAGTTTCCGGACCATCAAGATCGTGGCGCCGATACCGACGATGATCACGAACGCGGCGATGGCAACGCTCGAAAGGACCCGCTTAGATAGCTCCGTACGCACATGTTCAAGGCCATAAACCAGGCTGATAAAACCAACGGGTGACTCCGGTGGATTGATTGTTGGAGAAGCCCCCTTGTCGTCGTCTTCAATGACGCCGAGATCAATTTCGCTTACGTCCGGCCACACCGGAACGACAACGAGAAGCTGGCTGGCCGTACGCTCGACGCGTGATGCGTCCCGCGTGATCTCACCGTCCATGGGATTGTCGCGGTCGAGTTGGGCTTCGAGGACGAAATCTCCGCTCCGCCGGAAAGCCAGGTCTTCGTGCGAGTGCCCCTTCCCACCGGTGACGTACGCCAACTGGATCGCATCGTCGCTGGCCGCTGCTCGAAGGATACGCTATATCTCCTCGTGGTCGTCGAGCAGGACGGCGGGCGCGGCGCTTTGGCTGAGGGATCTGGCGTGACTTACGGCGTGCTGCGTGACGCGTTCGATCGAGTCGACGTAGTTCTGACGGATTAGAACGAGGCTTATAACGCCCACCGTCCCCAGCACAAGCAGGACCGAGAAGGTGATGGCTCTACCTTGAAGTCCCCAACGCTGCGGCATGGGAATGCGCTCCGTAACAGCCGTGAGTTGTCCGGGTGATCCGCTCCTGCTCGCACGCCCCAAAGACGAACGGATACCACTCCGGCGTCAGAATTCGCCGGAGAACAACCCAGAAGGATGATCGGCGTCTGGATCGGATGACCTCTGTTTAGCCTGAAAACGGTCTGGCCGAATCCTGCGATTGTTGAGCCGAT
>JBARRC010000184.1:0-5173 GCA_049644045.1 Phycisphaerae bacterium | reverse complement strand
GTGTACCTGTCCGCATGGACCTCACCGATGCCAACGGGGAAGAGCGTGAGGTTCTGGAGGCACACCTGCAACCGGACCACGTCTATGTGATGGATCGGGGCTACGCGAAGTTCGCCCTGTTCAAAGGAATCCTGGACGTAGGTTCCTCGTTCGTCTGTCGTGTTCGCAAGCGGAGCGGACACAAGGGTCGCGGCGGCCCCGAACAAGGCGAGACGATCCTGATCGCCACGGACTTGCTCGATGTCCCGCCGTAGGCAACTGTCAGGAAAATCATCCTGACACCTTTTCCTTCCGGGATAGTAGAGGCGATTTGATGGGGCGTGTATCACTAGGTATACTGAGGTGGAGTATTTAGCCAACGCCGGGACGCTCGTCCCTGCTACGAGCGGATCGGCCGCATGGGATGCTTATCATGGGAACCGGATCATCACAACCTTCTCCCTACATAGAGACCGGCGCCCGAACGAGCACGATGCTGATGTTCGTGCTGCGCGCGGTGTTCGTGTTGGCTGTTGGTGCCGTGGGCATGGGGCTTGCGGCCGACGAACGCACCATGACGGGCGGGTTGGCCGCCCAACGTGATCTCATTGTCATCGGGTTTGTCGGTGCCGCGCTCATCGTGATCGGCATTGACGTTTTCATCCCCCGGAAGTCATTGACCGCAATCTCGGGGTTGTTTTTCGGGCTCATCGTGGGGATGGTCATGGCCTACGGTCTGTCCTTGATCATCGACCTGCTCATCATGAGCAATGTCGCGGGTGGTGAGCTGTCCGAGTCCCAAGCGTCGTTTGTCAGCGCGTTGAAGTTGGGGATCGGCATTATATGTTGCTACCTGGCCGTTAGCTTCATCCTCCAGACAAAGGATGACGTGCGGTTTGTGATCCCGTACGTCGAGTTTTTGAAGGAGACCAAAGGCGCCAAGCCCATGGTGTTGGACACATCCGTGATTGTGGATGGTCGGATCGCCGACATCGCCAACACACGAATCATCGAATCGGAGCTGGTGGTGCCGCGTTTCGTCCTGCACGAGCTCCAGACGATCGCAGACAGCTCCGACAAGATGAAGCGGACACGCGGGCGGCGCGGGTTGGACATGCTCAATAAGCTTCAAGTTAACGAGAATGTCGACATTCGCATCCTGGACGTCGTACCGGAGCGCAGCGCAGCCGATGCCGGCGTCGACGAGATGCTGGTCGATCTCGCCCTGCAGTTGGGCGGCAGCGTGGTCACCAATGACTACAATCTCAACAAGATTGCCCAGCTTCGCGGCGTGTCGGTGATCAATGTTAATGATCTTGCCAACGCCCTGAAGCCGGTCGTGCTTCCCGGTGAGTCTCTGGCAGTCAAGGTGATCAAGCCCGGTGAAGAGATCGGGCAGGGGGTCGGCTACCTGGACGACGGGACGATGGTTGTTGCGGAGGGCGGCCGAGACCGGATCGGCCAGGTCGTCGAGCTGACTGTCACCAGTGTGCTGCAAACATCGGCCGGTCGGATGATTTTCGGGCGGTTGGAGGGTGTACCGGCTTCGGACCGACGCCGCCCGAAGACGGACAAGACCTAAGGAGTGGGGAGAGCATACCACCGATGTCCAAGTTCTCTGTCATCATTCCAGCGGCGGGGAAAGCTGAGCGATTCGGCGGCGAAGGCAACAAGACCCTTGCGAAGTTGAACGGCCGGCCCATATTCATTCGTTCCGTCGAGCACTTCATCAATCGTAACGACGTGTGCCAGATCATCCTGGCCGTTGCGCCGGAGGACGCGGAGAAGATGAAATCCTCCTATGGGGCCAACCTCGGGTTTATGGGCGTAAAACTCGTCGAGGGTGGAGCCATGCGATGTGACACGGTGGCCGCCGCGCTTCAGGTTCTTTCGGATGAGGCGGAGTATGTTGCGGTGCACGATGCAGTGCGGCCTTGCGTGACAGCCGATATGATCGACGCCGTGTTCGCGGAGGCGGTGAAATCGGGTGCAGCCATTCTGGCTGCTCCGATCACGGGAACGCTCAAACGCGTCGGCGAGTCGAAGGTGATTGACGAAACCGTGACGCGTACGGGGTTCTATGAAGCGCAGACGCCGCAGGTCTTTCGCAAGGATCTGCTGCTCGATGCGTACGCGCGCTTGGAAGGGGGGACCGGGGAGATGACCGATGACGCGCAGGTCGTCGAGCAGGCCGGCCACCCCGTGTCGGTTGTGATATCTGACCCGACGAATCTGAAGATCACAACGAAAGCGGATATGACCCTCGCTAACGCGATTCTCAAGGCACGACCAGTCAAGCGGACCCCAAAAATGGGTGCATTCGAGGAGGCGCAATGGTAAATCCGCACGGCGAGCCGCCTTGACGTCGACGCGCGGCGACGTTGCAATAGGGGGGCGCGGAAAGAAGAAGCGAAGTACGCACCATATAAAACCAAGGAGAGGCCATGTTTGCCACAACCAACGGCAGAGGCTTGGCGGCGTTTTGTTTGGGCATCGGAGTCGGTCTTGCTGGATGCAACGTGGATGGACGGGTGCCGGTTTTCCCTTCATCAAGGGCGCCAAGAGTCTCAGCCACCCGCCCGGACCGCGCCGGTTCCGGGAGCAACACCGTTGATATCCTCGTCGCCGACGCGCACGAAGTTGACTTGGTGGAGGATGTGGTGGCCACCCGTGCGCAGTATCAGCAAGGTCTGCAGCAACTGCACGCCTACTACGAGGCACACGGGTATCCAACCAAGGCGGGATGGGCCGCTTTCGAGCTGCAGGGCCTGCGGCGTATGCAACAGTTTCGCTACCTGCTTGACGCCGAAATACCCTCCGACGCGTTGCGCCCGGTGGGTCAAATTGAAGAGGCCGACGCACTCTACGAACAAGCGCTCGAGCTGATGCGCCAAGGAGGGCCTGGAGCGATCTTCTACCGGCAGGACCGGATGATTGAGGCTGCTAAGGTCTTTCGAGAGCTGATCGAACGCTACCCTACCAGCGACAAGATTGACGACGCAGCCTTTTTCTGTGGCGAGATTCACAAGGATTATCTCCCCGGTCAGGAGATCATCGCCGTCAAGTGGTACGAGCGGGCCTGGACGTGGAATCCCGAGACGCCGCACCCTGCCAGGTTCCAGGCGGCCGTCGTATATGACTATCGCCTCCATGACCGCGATCGCGCGTTGGAACTGTACCAGAGCGTGGTCAAGCATGAGACGAGGTTCAAGGGCAACGCTCGTTTCGCCACACGCCGAATCCGCGAGTTGACGCGCGACCATCGCTAAGCGTCGGCGATCCCCTCCCGGATGGCGAAGCGGGCCAGTTCAACGCGATCGTGGATGTCCAGCTTGGACATCAGGTTTGTGGCGTGTCGATCGACGGTTTTCACACTGACCCCCATGGTGGCGGCGATTTCCTTCTTGGCAAGCCCTTTGGCGATATACCGCAACGTCTCGGTTTCCCGCGTGGTCAAGATGGAGATGAGCGAAGCGGACCGCTCAGCCAGCTTCGTACCGCCGGTCTCGACGACGATTCGGGATCGGATTTCCTCCGAGAAATACGCCCCGCCGGAAGCCACCTCGAGGATCGCCGCGACGACCGTCTCCGGCGGTTCCCGCTTCGTCAAGTAGCCCCTGGCCTTCGCCCGCAAGGCCTGGTCGATGTAATGGTCGTGCAGAAACGCGCTGAGAAAGATGATGCGGGCATCCGGCTGGAGCGCCGTGATCCGTCGGGCCGCGTCGAAGCAGATCAGTCCCGGCATGTCAATGTCCATCAGGACGACATCCGGGTGGCATTCGATGGCCTTGTCGATCGCCTCGTCAGCGGTGCTTGCGGTGCCGACTACGGCCAGCCCGGGTTCCCTCTGAAGGCGTTCGGCAAGCGCCCCCAGTACCAGCGCGTGATCGTCAACTACCAGAATGCGAATATCGTCGCCTATGGCGCGGCCTCCCGCGCGGGCTGAAGCCCGCGGCTCGCCTTGACGGTGGACTTCGCCAGTATGTTTACGACCAGCGAAGCCAGCCCGGACATTGCGAATGGTTTTCGTAGAACGCAGTGTTTGCCGTTGAGATCCTCCTGAGCATCGATATCCTCACTTCCGGTGACGACGAGGACCGGCAGGTCGGGCCGCATCTGAGACATCTCGCGAAGGCAGAATCGGCCACGGTTCTTCGGAAGGTCCGCATCCAGTACGATCAACCGAACCGCGTTGCGATGGGTATCCAGTGCGGCCATGGCTTCCAGGCTGCCGCAAGCTTGGATAATACAGTGGTTCTGCGCCCGGAGCGTCGATGTCATGATGGAGCGGATTTGCGGGTCATCTTCGACCAGGAGTATGACCTCGCCATCTCCGGGTTTTCGGCGAGCCCGCGCTGGTTCGGGTGAGAGCTGCTCAGAAGGGTCACAGCACGGCAACGAGATGGTGATCCGGGTGCCCTTTCCGAGCTGCGAGTCAACGTCGATTCGGCCGCCATGATCGGTGATGATCCCATGTACCGCCGACATGCCCAATCCGGTCCCCTGCTCGCGCGGCTTCGTCGTGTAGAAGGGTTCGAAGAGACGCGACGTCGTCTCCTCGGACATGCCCGTTCCCGTATCCTCAACAACGAGTACAGCGGTCGGATGGCCGTCGGATCCGCCTGCCGTATGAAGGTTGACCGGATTGGCCCGGTCTTGCCGGAGTGAGATGCGAAGTCGACCTCCATCCGGCATGGCGTCGCGCGCGTTCGCCGCGAGGTTCATCAAGACCTGCTGAACCTGTATCGCGTCGGCGTTGACCCAGATATCGGTTTCGGTGGGCACATCGTTGGCGATATCGATGGAAGCGGGTAGGAGCCGGCGAAATAAACGCACCGATTCAGTCACGACGGTGCCGAGTTGGATGGGCGCCTTGTCTGCGGTGACCTTTCGGCTGAACGTCAGCAACGACCTGGTGACGCCGCTCGCCTGACGGGCGGCGTGCTCGACCATCTCAAGGGACCGAATCGCCGCGTGCCCGTCGGGGAGCGTTTCCTTCGCAAGATCGGTATAGCCGAAGATCGCGGTCAGCAGGTTGTTGAAATCGTGGGCGACGCCGCTTGCGAGCGTTCCGACCGCTTCCATTCTTTGGGCGTGGCGGAGCTGTGCTTCCAACACGACCTCGTGCGTCACGTCCCGCTTGACGGCGACGAAATTGGTGATCGCCCCGGTGCCGTCGCGGACCGGTGAAATG
>JBARRC010000183.1:0-5763 GCA_049644045.1 Phycisphaerae bacterium | reverse complement strand
TTCCTGATGGAATCGACCGGGACCGACATTCGCTTCAGTCAAGCATGTTGAGCCGGGCCCGACCTACCTACTTCAGGCTTTCGGACGCTTCGCTATAAGCTAAACCGCCGGCGCGCCGCCATCGTGGCCACAAGGCCCAGCAGCGAACCGAACAGGCTCATCAACATGCCAAATCCGCACAGCCGCGGCCGGCTAGGCTGCTCGCCGTCAGGCACCTCCTGTCCCGGCTCTTCGTCTCCCGGCTGCTCGCCCCTCGCCATCACTCGGATTTCCTCCGGTCCGGCCGTATCGAAACCACCGCGTTTGTCCGAAACCTCCAACTCCACCGTGTAGGTACCCGGTTCGTCGAAGAGTCGTGTGACGACCGGCCCGATAAGCACGTCGACGACCACATCGTCAGAATTGAACTGCCACGGGAATTCGAGCGTTTCACCGTTCAGGTCAAACGAGTTCCGGCCGTCGAACGACAGGGTCAGAGGTGCGGTGCCGCTTCGCGGCCCGGTTGCGATGTACGCATGCGGGGGCAAGTTGCCCGCGTTGTCCTCCACAACCACCTCCTGTGTCGTATCCGTCGATGCGTTGCCCTCGTCCCGGACCGTCAAGCGCACCACGTAGCCGTCCGGGTTCGGCTGCTCATAGCGGTGGGTCACGACCTCGCCTGTCGCGGTGTCGCCGTCACCGAACGACCAGAAATACGACAGGGCGCTGTCATTGCCGTCCGGATCCATCGAGCCGCCGGCGTCAAACGTGAACACCGTGGCGTCCGCGTAGCCGCGCGTCGGGTCCACCGTGAAGGACGCGAACGGCGGCTGATTATCCGATGGCGTTGGCTCCACCGGTCCCTCGCCGGTGATGATAACCGTGCACCATGCACTGCTCGTGTTAGGCGGCGTTTCGCCGTCCGCGACGACGAGGGTGATCTTGTACGACCCCGGCCTGGTGTAAGTATGCGTGGCGACGACACCTGAACCCACCGGGCTATCGTCGCCCCAATCCCAGGTGTACGACACGATCTGCGAACCGGCGGGCCTGTCGTACGACTGCAAAGCGTCCACCGTAAACGGTTTCCCCAAGATCGGTTGAAGCTCATCGCACTTCGGAGAGATGATCGCTCGTGGATCGGAGGAGCTCTCGCCTGCCTCGGTCAAGATGATCGTCACACCCGGCCACTTCGCCTCACCACACGCCTTGGTCTCCGTTGGCGGGCAATCCCTGACAATCGCCGTCGTTTGGAACGAAGCGCTCGTCTCGCCCTCCGGCAGTTCGTAGAGATGGGGGACGCTGCCGTCCGTAGCGCCGTAGGCGCCGGTGACCGGCCAGGTGACGGACTCGGTCGGCCTATTGGCGTCCCAGGTCCACGTCACCCACAGCTCATCCCCGTCGGCGTCCTTGCAATTGATCGCGTTAAAGACGACCTGCAACGGCGAGGTCCCTTGCAGGGTCGAGTGCGCGATGCTCGCCACCGGCTTGGTATTGCCTACCAGGATCTTGACGGTATCGGCATCGTCCTTACCACCATCATCGATGACCCTCAGCGTCGCGACGAATTCGCACGGGGACTGCCATCTGCATGGCGTTCCGTCCTCGCGATTCTTATAGAAGTGGCCGACGGACTGGAACCTGGTGCCAGGTTTGAGTGAGTCGTTGGCGGTTTGACCATCGCCAAAGTCCCAGTGATAGACGAGGTCGTCCGTGTCCGTCTCCTTGTCGGAGGATTGGGCCGCGCTGAACTCCACCATAAGCCCGGGGTCCTCCGGGTCCCCGCCGCCGCTCGTCGGTGATGCAGAGATGACCGCGTTAGGTGAGTTGTTGGTCACCTCGATGTCGACAGCCGTGGCACCAAACCGCCCGTTGTTGGGATTCGTCACCGTCAGCACCACGGTGAAGGTGCGCGCCTTGACAAAGGTGTGGCTTACGCGAGCGCCGGATTCGATCGGGCTTCCATCGCCGAAGTCCCACTTATACGTGAGCGCTTCACCGCTCGGCTCGAAAGATCCGCGCCCGTCAAAGCTGACGGGGAGCGGTGGCGGCCCCGCCAGCGGTGACGCGGAGATTCTTGCGACCGGGTTTTCATGGATCGCCCCGTCAATAATCGTGATGCCACGGCTTACGTCCGTGATCCCAGTCGTCGTAAACGAGAAGGTGTCTTCCAGCTCGAACGGTTTGGAGCCTTCCCGAATGGTGAACCTCACCTCATCGTCGATCGACATATAGAGTTCACCGGTTATGGCGTGCGGATAGGGGTCCGGGTCCTCGGCGTCTTCGTTGGGTGCCGGTTGCGTCAGCGAGCTGTTCACCTGCCATTCCTGCCCGTCGGGATCGATGCAGACAGCCGTCCACGTTTCAAACCGTGCTCGGTCACCTGCGGCGTTCATGACATCCAGCGGGATGAGGCAAACATCTCCGGATGGGCAGTCACTGTTTCTGTTGCAGCCCTCCTCGCTACTCACGCAGGTTCCCATGGTGCAGGAATCTCTGACGAATGGACAGTCATCGTCCTTGCTGCATGACTTCTCCGTATTGCTCTCGCAGACCCCCTGGGTACAGGAATCTCTGGCGAGTGGACAGTCATCGTCTATACTGCACCCCATCCCATTATTCTCGCAGGTCCCGAATCCACCGCTACCCTGGTTGTTGCGCCCGGCCCGCGGCCTGGTGAACGTTGCCTCCGTACCATCGGAACCGGCTCCGCCCGTCAAGCCGGCAAAGAGGACGTAGCGGCCGCCCGTAATCCCGGCGATGTTCCAGTTGACGCTCATATTGTTGGTGCCGGGTGTCGTTTTCCGCACTGGCTTTCCGACGAGGTGGACATTGTTGGAGCCGGTATTCGTGTCATGCGTGCAGACCTCGCCCCCCGGACAATCACTATGCCTCGTGCATGGATCGCCGCTGCCACTGCATCTCTTATCGTCTTTGGTGTAATACAGTTGAATCGTGGTTCCGCCATATACATCGGTGGCCTTGAACTTGACCGTATAAATGACAGCATCAGGATCGGCGGAGTCAGGATTGGCCGGTACGGAGACCCCGCCCGGCGGCGTGAGAAACTGCAAGCTTGGGATGGACGTCGGCACCCAGTTGATCTTGAGCTGCACCGATCCCTGCCCATCCGGCACGACCTCGAGGACGTCGATACCGGTCCAACTGTTCAGCGTGTACCACCTCGCTGCCGGGTTCGTATCGAAGTTGAACCGGGTGGCGCCGGTGCTGCCCGGCCAGGGATCACCGTTGTCGCCATAAGGCTCGATGCCGGCATCAAGTTGGCCCAACCCATCCGCCTGGACGATCTTGTACATGAACCGCGGGGCCGCCATCTGCCCAGGCGGCGGCGCCTCCGGGTTCGAGCCTACGTCGGTGTGGAGAATAAGCATGCCGGTGCCGGGGTACCCCGCGGAGACCCTGCCGCTGAGGCCGAATCCCGGGAAACCCGGCTCGTCGAAACCGCTTCCCCCCGACCAGAAGTAGTAACGCTCCCCTGGGAGGTTCTCGTTCTCAAGGAAGTAGTAGCTGTTGTCACGGACCATCTCCGCCGGAGGTAGTGTCAACGTCGCGCCAACCCCGGGCGTGAGCACCGTCGTCAGGTCCACCGGGTGGATCCACTCCGTACACGGGTTCTCCTTAAGAATGGGAATCGGGTGAACCAAAAGATGCGGCACCACGTGGCGGTTTTCCGGGGTACCCCACTCGCATCCAGCCATGATATCCCACTGTCCGATCGGGGTGTTAATCACGCGCCCGGGGTCGCTTCCGTGGATGTCGTAGTCATACAAGTCCGGAAACTCTTCCCAGGTGCGCATGTATTCGTGCGCCGCATACGCCGCATGGAAGTAACTCCCCGCATACGGCGGTTCGGGCAACTGCGCGACCAGGTCGTGGAAGAAAATGTTCCAACTGATCTTGTGCTCCTTGTCAACTCCGGGCGGGTACGCGTTGACGCCGGTGACCGTATCGTTGTCCTCGTTGTGGATCGCGTGATAACCCGGTTCGTGGTAGAAGTCGCCACCACCATGAGACCCGGGCGGCAAAAGCACGATCCCGGAGCAGACGCCGTCAGCGCGCGCGATATTACCCGTACCGGGTCCCTTGAGCTGAGGCGGCAGCGTCGTGCTGGGATGGTAGTGGGTGCATTCGAATGCCCCCATCGCGACCTTGTCCACCCAATCGTCAAAGTCGACGATTTCATCGAGAACCGCAATACAATCCTCGACCAGGCGCCGGCGGTTAAAGGGGTACCTGCTCCCTATCCCGTCATCCGGCCTTCCGACAACCGAGTCGTGGATATAGTTCTCCGAACCCGCGTAGCGCACCTCGCCCTGGTCCACCATCCCGTCGAGGTTGTAATCGCGGAACCCCAGGCCCCGACTGTCGGTGCCCAATCCGGACAACGGACCGGCGTACGGGTGAAACCGCCAACCGTAGTCATCGCTCAACTCCTGTTCCCACGCTTCACCGTTGTTGAACGGAGGTTCCGTCCGCCAAGTCAGTAGCTCGAGTGTCAAAAGGTTTCCGGCGTCGCGGCCGAGCGTGCCGTGAGTGTGGACGGCGTACGGCCCGGCGGCGGGGATAATGTCGTCCCCGTACGGAACAGCACCCCCCAGATCGTGCCCCCCGCGATCGTGGCCCCAGATCTGGGCGACCTCCACCGGATCGTCTCCATATTCAGCATCCGGTGGGGTGTAGGAGTGCGTACTCACGAACGGCGAGGTCACCTCGCCGAGACGCTGATCTCCGCCGCGGTGATACTTTGACGAGGGCAGGTCGTCGTGCTCGACCGGACCGTCATAGAAGATGCCGGGTTGGTCCAACCTCCCACTTCCATCCTCGTCCACCTCCTCCGGCAAAATCGGGTTGTTGCAGGCCTCCTCGAAACCGACATCGCCGATCGGCCCGGTCTCAAAGACAACGCTCGCAGACAGATCGCCGCATTCCTCGACCCATCCAACACCCCGGCCGACGCGGCGACCGGTCTGAGGATCGACGGAGGTACCGCCGAAGTTGGCCTTGAAGTAACGACGGTGGATTTCCGGGTCGTACCGATCAGGATCAAGGTCCATAAAGGGCACTACCAGAGGTACGTTATTCACCCTCGTGGTTATGTTCGTGCAGTATCCTCTGTCGGTATCGCAGGTTGCGCGCGAGCCACACTCGCAATCTGTCTGAGGATCGTGGCAGTCGCTGTCTGTCTGGCAGGGACAAGCGCCCGGCCAGGGCGGAACGTCCGCGGTATTGGTCTTGCTGTACCGATCCATCCACATCTGCTCGTACCATGGCTTGTCCAAAAGGCGCTCGGTGTCGCCTCCGGCATCCATGAGGAGGGTTCCGGGAAGCGGTGTGGCTTCGTCCAGCCTGTCCGTGATGCTGCGATCCCTACCGCCGGGCGCCACCTGCATCTTTGTGGTGTAGGCCTCGGTATTACCGGGGGCGTTGAATGCGACAGTGTTGACCCATGAATCTGGCGGGTCGAATCGGACGTGGTAACCAACGGGGCATGCCTCGAAGAGCCACGGGGAACCGCCCCCCGGCGTGGGTCGCCTTATAGTGCGTGGGGGCATTCCATCCATGCAGTCGGGGATATCGAACCCGGGGACGTACCCGCCAACTTTTCCCGGATCGTGCTGCCCGTAGACCTCGCGACCGCTCGCTAGAGAATAACCTCCGTCGTTAAACTTCACTATTTCCGCTTGCCGAACGAGCTCCTCGACGCCCGTTATGCCGCACACTTCTCCGACATCGCAGTCCGAATCCCTATCGCATGGCCAGCGG
>JBARRC010000182.1:0-14122 GCA_049644045.1 Phycisphaerae bacterium | reverse complement strand
GGAACCACGGTGTTCACGCAGCCGATCGCCGAATCGCAAGTATCCGCAGTGCAGGGGTCGTCGTCGTCGCAGTCCAGTGGCGGACCGCCCACGCACGCGCCGTCCACACAAGTGTCGTCGGCCGTGCAGGCGTCCCCGTCGTCACATGGATTGTTGTTGTTGACCGAATAGCAACCCACATCCGGCTCGCACAAGTCGTCGGTGCATCCATTGCCGTCATCACACGCTGTGGCCGGGTCGATGGGGGTTCCCACACAGTTACCGGTCGCGTCGCACTCGTCGTTGACGGTGCACAAGTTCCCATCGTTGCAGGCGGCGCCGGGAACCACGGTGTTCACACAGCCGATCGCCGAATCGCAAGTATCCGCAGTGCAGGGGTCGTCGTCGTCGCAGTCCAGCGCCGGACCCCCCACGCACGCGCCTCCTGAACACGTGTCGCTTCTCGTGCAGGCGTCCCCGTCGTCGCACGGCTCGGTGTTATTGACATGCTGGCAACCGGCACCCGCCTCGCAGAAGTCGGTCGTGCAAACGTTGCCATCGTTACAGTTCGCCGCGGAACCACCACCACATACGCCGCCCGAACAGCTCTCGCCCGTCGTACAGGCATTCCCATCATTACACGAGCCGCTGTGGTTCTGGTGCTCGCACGAACCGAAATTACAGGAGTCCGCCGTGCACTGGTTCCCGTCGTTGCAAGTATCCGGATCGATGGTCGTGATGACCACGGTGGTCTGGTCGCTGCTGCCGCCCGTTTCCGAGACGGTCACCCGAATGGTCCGCGTTACCGGTGCGCTGCTGGGCGCCTGGTAGGTTGCCGTTGGCCCGCCGGTGCTGGATTGGGTGAGCGACTCGCCCGTGAGCGCGTCTCCCACAAGGGCGAAGGTGAACGTATTGTTACCCGTGCCTCCGATCGCCTCGGCTGTGATCGTCGTTTGTTCTCCGAAGCAAAGATCAGAATGATCCGGTGAAACGCCTAGCGCAACTTGGCCTCCCCCTGGACCACTGCGAACCGGTATCGGCAGGGAATCGGTAACAATGCCACCAAGCCTATCCCTGACAGCCACACGAAACCGGGCGGTTCCGTGAGCGTCAGGAGCCGTGTACTGACGAGTGACCTCTACAGGGAATTGTCCCTCGTTACCTGCCGGACCCTTCTCATTGCAGCTGCAGTTCTCCAGGACCTCCTCGGTGGGTAGGGTTAATGAACCGCAGTCGGACTCGCCGGCCCCAAGGGTTCCGAAATCATTTTCGGCGAGGTCGGCCACCCCAAAGCACACGGTATAAGGCGGCTCGCCACCCACGGCGGTTGCCGTGATGTCCAGATTCTTATTCGGCTGCACCTCTGCCGCAGAGCTTGTAATGTGCAGCGTCAGTGGCTGGAGCGACCTGACGTCCACCGTGAGCTCCCGTTGGATTGAATTGCCGTCGGCGTCGACCGCCATGAAATCAAAATCCACGCTCCCGATCCTCATGGGGCTCTGGTACTCGGCCCTGGCGACCGTGTCTGCCCCGACTTGCTCTGGGTCGTCGACCGTAAAGCGTTCGGATGAATTCCCACTCGGTTTGGGTGACAGACCTTCTTCCGATATACGCCAGAAAACACAATAGGGTTTGCCATTGGTTGCGGGTGCCGTGTAGCCTTCCGGAGTGCGGCAGTTCGCGGTCCCTTCTTGGAACGCTTTTCCACCCGAGATCGTTGCCCTCAGACCCTTTGCCTTGCCTGGCTGCACGTTTGTTCCACCAACCGCGATAAACGAGACCGTCAACGGCCCCTCGGGTCGACGGACGCTGAGCGTCAAAGATTCCGTGGTCGAATCCCCACACCGCACCGGGAGACCGTGTTCCAGAATCAGCTCCCCGTCTGCGTTGAGAAGCGGGTCCCCATCAGAGTCGGTCACAGGATTTCCATCGCTGTCGCAAAGGTCCGAATCGGCGTCGTTTTTGTCACACAGGTCGCAGAGAGTGTCTTCAACCACGACGACAGTCACGACGACGTCTGTGCCTTCTGCTCCCGGATCGCCGGTAACTTCGGTGATTTCGAGCGTTGCCGCCATCGCAGGTTCGGTGACGGTTGCCTGAGCACCATCGTACGCCGCGATATTATCGGGGTCGAAAGACCAGTGGAACAACGCCTCGCGGTCGGTTGCCACGGCCAGTGTCGCGTGCCCGGCCTCCACGTCGCCCCGGATCAGCTCGCTTCGATCCGCGGATAGAAACGCCGTGAACGGCCCCCGAACAGGCTCACCCATCGGTAATTCCATGTCCGGCCGCACCGTGACCTTCCCCCGCCAATCGCACGCTGTCGAAATGAGCAGACACGTCGTCAACAGCCCGGCAAATGCCATCACTGTGTGGAGACGCATATTACAAACCTCACGTAAGATCCTCATTTTAGACACCTTGCCTTTCATCGCGCACTTCTCCCCCCCTCAGCCATACAACCTGGCAGCATCCGTGCGATGTGAACTTTTCCTTGCCCGCCGTCGTCCCTCGACGGTGGACCTGTGAACTCATTTCAATTCCCGCCGAGCGTGATCGGCATTCTCGCAGACCGGTTGACCGTAAGCGCACCGGTCCTGGACGTCCCCGGATTGGCAATGATCCGCGAACGCAGGAGCCGTTGCCCCGCAATCACACTGCCCGGCACGTTGGATTGGACCAGTGCCTGCCCCGGGTCCAAAGTCGTGCGAATGGCTGTAGGAGCGGGGCGCGGCGATGGTGCAGTAAGCACCGGTCGCGGCTGATCAAATGCGGGTGTCGGCTCTAACTCCGCAGAGAGTATCTCAGGTGCGCCCCTGGCCGCAGCGCGAACCGGCGTGAAGTCACCTTGCTCCGCTTTTCTTAGCCATTGGTCACTATGTGTTAGAGCCAACTTGTACATGTCGTCGCCGTGCCGGCTCGGCACCACTGTATACGGCTGCTCATCCGGAACGGTTGTCGCGGGAACCTCTGTTGAGATACGCCGGCCTTGCGGCACCCGGACACCCGACTTGACGGGCCTCCCCGATGCGTCAATCAGCGCCCCGGCTGGCACCTTACCCGGGAAGTACAACGCCTCGCCGTGTCGCGCCGCGAAGGACGCGCCCTCGGCATCAGCCTCGACGAACAGCGACGCCCCCTTCGAGAGCGTATAGCCGGCTACCCCCGCAGCTCCGGCTTCAGCGGCGACCAGGAGCCACTGGTCGTGGTCCGGCTTCTGCACCACTGAAACGCGACCGCCAACCAGTACCAAATACGCACCGACCCCACTGTCTGCGGGCTCCACCACGCGAAGCTCCGTGGAACTATCGAGGTGGACAGCCGCGTCGCAATCCGGCAGCATGAGCGCTGCCATTCCGTCATCGGCGGTGCGGACTCCCTCCCCCGGTCGAATACCGTTTTGCTCAAAAGAGAAAGACGTCGGGGCGATCTGGGACGGTTCCCCCTCGCCGACGCGCACCGCCCCCTTCCCCGCAACGGTGGTCACGAAAGCGGCCGGATCGGGTTGGGCCGGCGCGGCCGCATTAAACCCCGCGACGGCAACGATGACCACGGCTTTGATGAGAGCGTCCCGGATCATGATTCACCTCGAGCGAATCCCCGCTCAGTTGAACGTGAACGCGACATTAAGACCAAAGACGAAACGGTCGTATTCGAAAATCGCCTGGTCGAAACGGTCGACCACGTTGCTGTCGTCAAGCGTCCACACGGCATGGGCCCGAATCGTCATCAGCAAGCGATCGAGCACCGGCGTATACCGGTTCCTGGAATTCCCCTCACGCAACACAAAGGTCCGCGACAGCGCCAGGCCGTACTCCTGAACGAGATCCCGACGCCCGCGACGATGATAATCGATCAAGCTGTTCTGGGGGTAGTTCTCCCACTCAAGGTGGCCTGAAGCGTCAAGCTCAAACCCCCACGGAAGCGGCATCTCGACTCCCAGTAACAGTGCGCCGGCTCTCCGGTCGAATTCATCGCCCGCCGTCGCGTCCCAGGCGTAGCTGACACCGACATAGGGCGTCAGATAACGCCGTGGGTAATCGGGATCCTCCTGAGCCAGACCGTCGTCACCCGGCCATCCCCACGGCTCAAGAGCCCAATCCTCGTAGACAGCGGTCATCTCCAGCGCCTTGACCTGATGGACCGTCCCGACCGTCACATAAGTGCCATCCCGATTGTACCGTCGGTCGAACAGCGGCTCGAAGTAGTCCCGTATACCATACGCAACAAACACATCAGTCCGAGCACGGCGGTCTGCCCAATACAACCTCACACTCGGCGTAATCGCATGGGACTCGAGGAAAGCGGTCCGCCCGAGGAGGGTGTAATCATAATCGTATTGCAACGCCAAATAGGCTGGCCCTAAATCCTCCTTCTGAGGAAGCACCTCATATTGCAGTGCGACGCTCCCCCCATACGTCTGCTGATCGAACTCGTGAACGTCAACATTCCACAGTTGCGACGTTCGTGCCTGAAGCCCCAGCGTCAGCCGCTCTGTAATGTCCCAAGTATAGTCCGCCGCTACCCCCAATGTAAAGCCGAAATCCCGCTCCCGCGAGATATCGCGTGGCAGATCCGTTCGTTCTCCCAGAAGCACGACGTTCGTGTCATAACGCGTGCCGGCAAAGAATGACAGGCTGAGGTCCTTCCGAGGTTGCGCAGCCGGTGCCGCCTCGCGC
The DNA here is from genome assembly GCA_049644045.1 of Phycisphaerae bacterium. Taxonomy (GTDB): domain Bacteria; phylum Planctomycetota; class Phycisphaerae; order UBA1845; family UBA1845. The sequence continues at coordinate 9,464 of JBARRC010000182.1, read as the reverse complement.
CATTCGGAAATGTCCTTTAACCGACGGTATACAAGGTCCGGTATGTTCGTTGAAATACCCCGAATCTGTGAGATTTCCGCGTCCAGCTCGGCCGCCTGGTTAAGACGGCGCTCAGCCTCATCAAGGATGGCACGCTGCTGAGACGCACTGGTTTCCGGCGCGGCGGCGCGATGGGGAATAATCATTCCAAGATAAAGAGCCGCGTAGCTCCGCCAGGCGGGATCTGTCGCGTCATCGTCCGCTAACTCGGTCATGATCCTTTCGGCTTCCACAAGTAGCGTACGACCGCGAGCATCGGGCCCCGCTGCCTTCCTCTCGACCTCGGCACGCAACTGGATGGCCTGCCGGAACCGGATAACCCCAAGGAAGAACTTCAACTTCGTGCGAGCCAGCGTATCCTCCTCCAGCACCTCACCCAGCAGCGCTTCCAGCATCTCAGCGGCGGCGTCTAAGCGCTCCGTTGCGGCAGCGCGGAGCGGTTCGACGGAACCGCTTGCCTCGTCCGGCGTGATCTCGCCGCGTACAAGGCCGCGAGCCTCCTCCTCGTCCGCACGAGCCACTTTCGCATTGGCCACCACCTCCAGAAGACGTATGACCGCCTCGGGATGATCAATCGCACGGTCGAGAAGTCGGAGGTCGTCAATCATGGCCAGGTAGTGCTCTTTCTCACGACGAGCCGAGGCATAGTACAGGGTCATCCAGTGTTGGCGCCCAGCCAGCAGCTCCTTGTTCGACTTTCCTTTCGTGAAGTCGACGTTCTCGAGCAATGCCCGGTGATGCCGGCGCGTGGACTTGGCGATGTTTCGCTGAGCCGCCGTCGAACTCTCATCTGCCAGCGCCCGTTCCGCTTCCTGGATCTCCGGCTCGAGCGCGCTTAGACGCTCGGGATCTTCTCGGAGTTCAAGCACTTCCTTGAGACCGAACGCTGTTCCCGAGGAATCATCCTTCTCCCGGCGAACGAGCAGGCCGAGCTGTCCGTGCGACAACGCACGAAACAGAATCGCCGTTGCATTGTCCGGCTCGCGCTTGATCACCGAGGTGAAACGCTTGATCGCGAGGTCAAGGCTGTCCTCATCCGATTCGGCCTGGCCTTGCAGATAGTGGTAGACCCCCTCGTTGAGGGTCACGATGATATCCGGCGAAGAGGAGTCTTGGGCCACGGAAACGAAGGGTACGCACCAACATATGAACAAACCAAAAAGTGACACGCGGCGTCGCTGCATCATGAGAAGCCCTCTACGTTCCGACCCACCATTGCGAGGTGGTTTCGGGTGGCTCAGAGCGCACCCATTACGGCTGATCGCCATCCGGCTGCTGTGCCGCCTCGATGACGGCCGCTTCCACGGCGGATACCACGGTCGTAACGCCCGTGCGAATGACCGTCGATGTAACAAAATCCTTAAACTGCAATGTCGTGATGCCACAGGGGCCGGCGAACAGGCAACCGCCAGCCAACACAACCCCGAGCATACACCGCCGCCAACTTTGCATCCTCATTTCTGGATCCCTTCTTTCTCTGCCGTGCAGATGCCCCTAATACCCGGTTACAGGGACGCAGCCAGATTCTCAAGCAAGAAGATCGCGAAGTCCGACGCAAACGAGAACCCGGCTCGGTACACTAGATCTGGATCGACAATTGGACTGTTATTTGAAGCGAATACACAGCCCTGGAGCAGGCAGCCGCCCGCCAGGCTGCACCACATACCGACTCGATGGAACCTTGTTTTCATCTCTGTTCAACCAAACACAAACGGAAAAACGTCGTCAAAACGAGACCACAATAGTTGCACGTCGGAAGACCTCGTTGCCTCAAGTCCTCCGTCCACCGCCTCCGACCCGGACGCCGACTCGGGAGTTCGCCGCGCCACAAACGAGCAACGGCTGCAATACTAAAGCTACCGCTTCAAAGCGTCAAGGGAAGAATAATCGGAGTTGGCGGGAACACAGTGCCGCCGGGAGAAAACGTGTCAAGAACTTATCCGATTATAGCCGCGAGCCGCAAGGTTGAAGCCCGCGCGGTGCATCGAAATCAAAGGTCATTCCGAATAGGCTCTACGACATCGCATCAGTCCGTGCCTCCTTGTAGCAAAGCCTCGTCGAGTTCGGTTATCGCCCATTGCCGAGCCGGGCTCACCTGCTCAAAGGGAGGCATATGGTCCGATAAGAGCGCTGGCACCAGTGCGTAATCGCATATTCCTGGTTCGAGTGACCCAGTCCGCAAGTCGTTCAGCGTTGTCCAAGTCTGCTCCTCGTAAGCATAATCAGCCCAGCGGGGGTTCGACGAGTCGAGCGGCTTGAAACGCGACCGACGCTGCCTGAATTCGACGACTGCCAGATTCACGACAGCCATGCGCTCATCCGGAGCCAATACAAGACCTAGCGTCTGATCAAACGGGCTGTTGAATGCCGCTGCACAAGCATCGCTCACTTTCTCCAACACCGGATCGAGAACTATATCCCCGATCCTGCTTTGAGTTTGCTGCATGCTTGCGGTCGTGCCAAGGTGGATGAGAAACGGACCTTCCTGGATGGTGCGTGGGTCAGGGGCCTTCGGGTGCTTGACACTCCAGGCGAAGGCAAACATGGCGCGGGGACCACAGAAGTACTCCACGAATATGGTCGGAACCACGGACGTGCCTTTTGAGAAGCCACGTCTCTTCAGCTTTTTGAAGTGCTCCTGCCGATCCACCGAGAACGCATCGAGGTCTTCACCGTGCGTTTGGACCACTGACGGTTCGATCCCCTTCGCAACCCAGATCCTCTTGAGGAATTCGTACGCCTGCACAGCGTCCAGCGGCACGGAAAAACCGCCGGGCTGAACCGGCCCACCAATCGCGGTGAATAAACTCTCCTCAACCCCGGCTCGCTCGGGCAACGACTCCAGCAGACGGTTCAACTCCTCCGCTTTGGCCACCGTAGCCGAGAACCCGTTGATCACGCGATCGAGACCGGACCAATGCGCAGCAACGCCGGCGGACGCATCTCGATCGGGAGCTAGCGTCAATGTGCACGTTGAGATGGTGTCGGATCCGGTAGTGTCGGGTTGCCTCGACGCTGCAAGTGCCATAAGGTCGTCATCCAGACCGCTGAAACCGACTTCGTCGAGCGTCCCCGTCAGTTCGGTTGGATAGGGGCTTTTTAAGCCGAAGCGTCCTGCGACGATCAGTTTCAGCGTGGCGTCGATCGGCTTTCCGTCGGACCACCCGGCACCGAGACCTGACGGCTCCGGTTGCCCGTCTCCGACCAGCTCAAACCGGGGGATTACGTACATCGGCGACGGGGCCGAGCTGAGATAGCTTATCACATTGTTCACGCGGTCGTCCGTGGTGTCCCCCATTTCGCCTTCGAGGTCTTCGGTGAATGCCGCGAGCTTGTCCGCATCCGTGAGTAAGTACGGAGCGTCGCGCAGCTCCATATATTTCCTTATCAGCGGCCAGTAGTCGGGTGGTTCGAGGTTCGTGGCGGCCTGGATGAGGTCGTCCCGGCCCCAATCGCGCGGGATGCGAACCGGAATCGGCAACCGGTTATCCGGGTTCTCGGGTCGGGTCGAACCCTCTGCGGCCCACGGTGCAGCCACCGCGAGGATCCACTCCTCGTCGCCGGGCGCACTGCTCTCAAACAACGACACATCGCGAAGCCCTGTGCCGACCCAGTGACCCTCATCTTCAGCAATCGTCCGGTCGATCGCCAGCAAGGCATCGTGAGCCCACAAAAGCCTGTCAATATCCGCCTGCAACGGGTCGGAGCGGTAATCCAACCGCTCTTTATCCCAATCCACGGTGAACCGGCGCGACGCGAACCGCGGCGCTTCGACAGACAGGTCGACCGTGCCTTCGAGGCCCTCCACCGGCGTGCTGATAACGGTGGCACCCAAAGCCCGCGTCTGTTCCTTCAGGTTGTCTATAAGTGTCTCCCGTGAGGCACTTTGCCTGTCATCGAGTGCGGTTAGAACCTGCTCGGTGAGAGTCTCGACGGGCTGGGGCTCGCTTGGGGTGACGGTGCCGTCTGCAATCTTACAATCCCTCTCGGTGTGGCCCAGCTCGATTTCCCGGTCCTCTTCGACGTCCTCGATTTCGAGGGAATCACTGGCCGGTTTGAAGACGATCGTCATTCCCACATCGTTCGCCGACCAACCCTTCCGATCAGCATCCAGGTTCCACTGAAGGTCGGGGTCAAGTCGCACGTACACCCGGCCAATGTCGACCAGTTGTGGATTCAACTTTGCCACAACTCCCTGCTTGACGTGCGTCTCGATCAACGTTGACGCGTTGGCCAAGAGTCCATCCAGCTCGTCCACGCCATCTTGCAGGAATGTCTGGTCCTCCTCTGATAGCGCCGGTTGATCCGCATCCAGGTTGAGGGTGATCGACCGTTCAGGATTTGTGAGGCCGGGAAGCAGGTACTTGGCGCCGAGTCGGTCATCCACGGTGTCACCTGTTTCCCACGCCAGTTCCTGCACGTCGCCATCCGTGAGATACTTCGACTTGACCAATACGGCACGAACGTCTTCGAGCGCGTCGCCAATCGGTCGTAGCGCTTGGGGCGATTTGGGAGGCGTCGTTTCTTCCGCAGTCTTTGTCACCACGAGCTTCTCGTCGGGCAGTTCCTCCTCACCCGGTTTCTCTTCCGCTGGCTCCTCGTCGTCCGATCTGTCCTCGGGTGCCTGCTCGTCCGTCGCCTCGTCCTTGGTCAGGGTTTCGCCCGAAGTCGGCCCGGTGTCGGGAAGATGTACCGAACCGTCTATGTTGGCACTGGCATCGGCAACGGTGTCGTGACTGCCGTCACCAACAATGGGGGGTATTGTCGGAGATGGCAGAGGTCTGTCCCCGTTGGTACCGGGCAACAGGAGGCGCACACCCGCGACCAATACAACGAGCACCGCGGCTGCTGCGGTGAGCGCGAACGCCTTGCGCGTGGGCTTGCGTGACGGATGCGCGGGCTCCTTCTCCAGACGCAACAACTCGTCCACTTGTGCCTGCGCATCGTCAAGCAGCTCGAAGTCAAATGCATCGATACTCCAGGGCGCAACGAGGGTGACTCTGTGGCCGCGCTTCGGTCGCAGCTCAAACTGAATCTGATCCACGGGACGGCTGATTTTCCTGGTGAGCGCGGCCAATTTGATCCTGGTTGGCGCGGTGCTAAGTTGCGCTTTGAGGTTGCGTTCGATCGTGTCACGAGCCGAGTTTTGGGCGGCGACCACGAGCTTTCGCAATGTTGTTTCGGCCTGTTTGAGATCCGCATCGATCACGACCTTGCCGACTTGCGGACAGAGGACGGGAAACATTGCGAGCTGTTGCGGACTTGTCACCCCGCGTGGATGAACCGCCAACCGGCATTCAATCGTGAGTGAGGCCGGTATCGCTGAGGGGTCCGGGAGCGCCGCCGGTTGGACATCGACAGTCAATACCGGCCCGTACCTTCGCAATGCCGCCGATTGTTCGAGCAGCTTCGGTTTAACCAGTTCACGTGCCTTTCTCACGGCAATTTCAACCGCGCGCTGAACAAAGGCTGCCGCATCGACGTAGGTCCAGATGAGTTTCGTCGAATCCCAGGTAAGTTCGGTTTCAACTCCGTCCTCGGGCACCTCAACGTCGAGCAGGTGAAACGCGGCTGTCGTCCGCTCGACCGGTTCGTCGAGCTTGACCTCCATTCCGGCGTTTGGGAACAGGCCCTTCCGCAGAGGGTTTACCAGGTCAGCCACTCGTGACTTCTGCGTTTCCTTAACGAGTTTTGTGCAATACGTGCTCAGTGTCGTGCGGATGGCTCCGTCGTCGTCGCGAATGCGCGGCGGATCGGCATCCAATTCAAACGCGAATCTGGAGCTGAGAACCGCGTCGTCACCCTGGCGGGCCGCAGCCCGAACCGCGACGCTTAGCTGAGCGTGACCGTGTGTGGGCGTTTCTTCCGACTTCCACTCGATGGGGCCAACCTTCATGGCGGCCGCTTCCGGCGCGAGCAACCCCGGCAAGTCTTTGGTGATCACATCGCGAACCAGCGCCCCCGCCAGTTTGCGTACGGTCTCGCTCCCCTCTTCCAGTTGCCTGCGGCGGATTTCGCGAAGTTCATTCAGGTACGTCTTTTTGCGTTTGTCAGCTTCCTGCCTGATTTGCTTGGGCAAGCGTCGAGCATCGACAGGCGGCGTCTCGAGGATGTTCACCGCCTGGTCCCATTTCCCTTGTTGAGCGGCGTGGTCGGCCGCATACAGCCAGGCCTCGATCTCGAGATGCTGGCGCTCCTGTTCCTCGAGTTCCTTCTCGATTTCCGGGCGGTAGAGATCTTCAATCTCGAGAACATCGGGTGGCCAATGGTCCAGGGATGGTCTAGCGGCTAACTGACGTGCCGCGAGCCTCCAGTCCTTGGCCGTGACAGCCCGCTCAACACGCTCGATCCACTTCTGCGCGAGGATGTGGTCGGCGGCTTTGGCCTTGGCGACGCGGACACGCTCCTTGAGTTCATCAAGCTCTTTGCGGAGCGTGGCGGGCACATGGGTCAGCGGCGGTTCGTTTGCCAGGACCTGTTCTGCAAGCTCCACATTTTCAGCGTCCATCGCCTCGCGGATGCGCTCGACCCACGCGTGAGCGGTCTTCACTTCGGCGTGCTGTTTTTCGAGCTTCTCCGTCTCAACCTTGACGGCTTTGGGCCAGTGAGGAGTTGAGGGGCGGTTCTGAAGAAGTGTTTCGACGTCCGCCCAACGCTCCTGCTCCCAGGCGGCTTCCAACCCGTCAAACCACTCGTTAACGACAGCGTGTTCAGCCTCCAGCTCTTTTATCCTGGCCGTCAGTTCCTCGCGTCTGTGCAACAGTTCGTCGCGTAACCGCCGGCGTTGTGTGCCGAGGGGTGAAACCAGGGTCTTGTCATCGGGCAGCTTGTCGAGCTGCTCGATGCAGCTCTGGATCACGCCCAGGGTGGATGCGGGATCGGTCGTCGTGGTTTCACGGAATGCTGCTTCAATTCCGTCAAGACCGTCTTGGACCTCGAGATTGCGCCGCAGTCTGGCGGCCAGTTTGTCCGCTTGCTCGGCGACCTCCGCCGGCAGCGCGGACATGGCTGAAAGCTGATCGAGCGACTCCCGGGCTAATTGCCAATCGTCGCCTTTCAGACGCGCCCGCGCCTCATTCACCAGTCTATGGGCGTCACACTGCTGCAGGAGTTCGTGGGCCTGCTCCGCGACATCGGCGGGCGCGCCGCTGCTCGCGACAAGGCGCGTGAGTATCTTTCGAGCTTTCTCCCATTCACCGTTCTCGATCAGGGCGGCCGTGGCCTCCAGCCGGCGCCGCAAAGCTTCGCCCGCGTCAACCGGCTTGACACCCACTTTGGCGAATGCCGACACAATGTCACTGGCCGAGGGACGATCCTTCGGGATCCGGGCGAGCATCCCGCCCACCAGCTCACACCAGCGTTGCACTTGGGGGTCGGTCGATTCGCGAAGCTCCCTGCGGCGGCGGCCGTCGTAGACCCGCCACGCCATGGACTCAGCCATGGCCACCATGCGGTGGTCTTCGGGATCCTCGAGCAGGGGGTGACGGTGCTCGGCCAGCAGGTGAAGGAGGATGCCGGCGGCTATGATGTCGGAGCCCGGCTCAAACGTCTCCAGCATTCGGTTGCCATACTTTTCGGGATCAATGAAGCCGCAGATACGGTCATCGCGAGTGTCTAGGTCGGGCGAGAGCACTTCCCAGACGCCGGTCCCGACCCGGTGTGGTGGTCCCTGGGTGTTGGGTTCGAGGGCCAGCTCCAGATAACTTTCAACACCGAGGGCAGCGCATATACCGGGGGCGAAGCCGAAGTCGGTTAGCTTCTGGACGCCGTCCGAAGTCTCCAGGACCGCGCCGCCACAAAGCCCCCCATGCACGATTGGCTGAGGCCAATCCCCACCGTGGGCGGCGCGAAGGGCATCGGCCAACGCCACCGCCGTACGTAGGAGCTGCGTTTCGCCCGCCAGGGGCGCTTCAGAGTCGAAAAGCTCGGTGATTTTCAGCGCGCGGGCCGGTTCGTGTTGGACGAAGAAGGCGCGATCGTCTTCTTCAAGACCGCCGACAAGTTGGAGGACGTGCGGTGACTGCGAAGCGAGCTGCTGCTGGAGCTCGACCGCAGCAGCCAGACGTTCCCTGAGCCGGGCCGAATCCTCCACGCTGAGCCCGGCGGGCTTGAGAACCACACGTCGATACACTTCGGGCATATGCGGCTTACCTTCGGGATCGGTCAGACTCAGTCCATTTGATCCCGCCATAGCGGAAGCGTGGCATGCGCTTTCGGCGACAAGAACATGGCTGTAGCGGGCAACGAGTGGACGGGCCCGCGCCCGCTGATTACATTCGTTACCGAAAGTAGTTTACAATGGAATCAGGCCGGTGATAATACCTCTCAGGTTTTCCGCCCGCCCAGTGACCTGGGTGAAGCACTTGCAAGGTTGAGGTCAACCGTATGGGTACCGAGCAGCAACGGGTTCACGGGGACTCGTCGGACGCGTCCGCCGCGTCAGGCCTGCTTCGACCGCTACGGACGGCTCTGGCCGATGCAGGCGAAAGTGAACGGTACCGTCTGCTGGCCGCCTTGCTCTCCGAGCTGGCCGATCAGAGCGCCAACGGGCGCCCCCGTGGCTCAGCGGAAGAGATCGAGGCCCGCTCCAGGGAAATCCATACCCTGAGGGAGAGAATCGGGTTACTCGAGGACACGTGCAAGACCAACAAAGCGGACTTCGACCGCCAAGGGAAGCAGCTCGAGGCGGAGCAAACGCGCGGGCACGAGCTCGAATTGATCAACCAGGAACAGCGGGCCAGGCTCGAGAGACTGCAAAAAGACCAGCGCGACCTCGAAGCCCAACTCGTCGCCAGGAACGAGGAACTGCACAAGGCCCACGTTGAAAACGAGCAATTGCTGCTCAAGGTTCAGCGCGAGGAGCTAGGCAGGAACGATCATTCCGGGGTGGAGAGGCTGGAAGCCGCGAAACACGAACTCGGCAAAGAGGTCAAGGCCCTCCGCACGGAGATGGAGCAATTACGGGCCGATAAGGATGCGGAGATCGCCCGGCTCAACGACGAACTGGCGAATCATCGAGCCCCCAAGGCGGATGCCACGGACATTCCTTTCACCGCGCTTTGGGGGCGGCTGGCGTCGTCCAAGCCGCCCCTCGCGGACGGGCGGGTTCAGCCGAACGAGCAATGCGCCCAGCGGATGGTGGATGGCTTTATCGAACTCGTGCGGTTTGTGGATGATTTCGACCGGTTCATCCACCCCTTCCTGTCCAAGTACACCAAGAAGTATCCCCCGATCAAGGTCCCCTGGGAGGTCTACGCCAAGCGTGACACCACGCGTAAGACCGTCGAGCAGACATTGGTGGTTGTCGGCGGCAAGCCGATCGGCGTGGTGAAAGTCAGGCTCCGCGGGCTTTACGCGTGGACCCACGCCGCGATGCTCGGCTGCGACGCTGCGATCGAGTCGGTTGGTTCGGAGCTGCACTCCTT
>JBARRC010000181.1:0-2369 GCA_049644045.1 Phycisphaerae bacterium | reverse complement strand
CATGCAAAGCCTGTTCTCCGACCCGCAGGTTTTGCACAGGGACATGGTGGCCGAGGTGCCGCATCCGACAATTGGCACGCTCCGCCTTGGGGGAATTCCCATCAAGTACTCCGAAACACCGGGAATTGTTCGCCTTCCCCCACCACTGCTTGGTGAGCACACGGACGAGATATTGACGGATGTGCTGGGGTATCCGCAGGATAAGATCGCGGCATTGAGGCAGCAAGGAGCGATTTAGGGAAGTTGTCAGTAATCAGTTATCAGTAATCAGTTATCAGTTGTCAGTCAGCAGTTCTATGCCGTCTTCCGTACTGACAACTGATAACTGACAACTGAAAACTGATAACTGATAACTACGAAATTGGCTTATCCCCTTTTTCCTACTCCGGTACCGTGAAGCCGCTCAACGTGAGGTCCTCCGCCGGGTCCTCGGCGCGGACGTAGAAGTCGTTGATCTTCTGGCGGTGGAACTTGCGGTAGCCGCGGCCGTTCAGATAGGGCTCGATGGCCGCTCCGGCGGCGCGGTCGTTCTCGATGACCAGAACACGCGGTTTGAACCGTTCAAGGCTGAAACCATTGAGCACATCCAGCTCACATCCTTCCGTGTCGATCGACACCAGGTCGATTCGCCAACCGGTTTTGGGCACCCAAGGCCCACCAAACGGAGCGGGATTCTTGCGTTCGTTCAGGATGAGGTCATCGAGTGTCGTCAGCGGCACCTCGATCTCGATGAGCTGCGCTCCCTCGCGGATGCAGCGCTCAACGTGGTCCCGGTCTGCCTGCAGAAACGACAGCACCGGGACGTTTTGCGCCACCGTGAACTTAGCCGTGCCCTCGCCACCTCGCTTGCTGCAGGCCGCGTGGATGACGCGACTGCGAGGCCTCGCGGTGGCGGCCTTATGACACAACGGCCCGATCGGCTCGACAAGCAGCCCGCACCAGCCCATCTGCTCTAGAAAGTACGTGTTAGATAACGTCACACCGTCATAGGCGCCGACCTCGATGAAGTACCCGGTGGGGCGCCGACGGAACACCTGCCACAAAACGCGGTCTTCGCCGAACTGAGCCTTGTATAAATGGTCGATGCTAAGTGTCGTCATGGTGTCGCTTGTTACGCTGGACCGAGAGTCCCTTTACGCTGGACCGAGAGTCCCTTTATGCTGGACCGAGAATCCTTTCTCGGTCCTCTGGCAGGTGCCGAGAAAGGATTCTCGGCACAGCGTAGATTCTCGGCACAGCGTGTTGTCGTATTGCACGTTTCAGCCGATGCGGGACTCCGCGCGGGCTGAAGCCCGCGGCTCGCTGTCGGTCTCCGTGCGGCCTAAAGCCCGCGGCTCGTTGTCGGCACGGGTTCATCCGTCACGCCCTCCACGTGGATCTTCGGCGTCGGGGTTGATGAAGCTCCCGCGACACCTTGTCTCGGCAACACCCCGGCCTGATGCAGTAAATCCACCAGTTTCGTAATCCGGTGGCTGTAGAGGTGCTCGGAAAGGGTTCGCCGCTGCCCGGCCGCAGCGATCTCGCGACGCTCGTCAGGACGATCAAGATAGTAGTGGATCTTTTCGAGCAGCTCCGCCTCGTCGTGGAAGACGTCACACTCCTTGCCGATCTCAAAACAGGCCGGCAGCTCGGCAGTGTGATAGGCAAGCTGGAAGCCGCCGTAGGCGGGAACCTCGAAGTGCCTGATGATCAGGCCGGTCTCCCAGTTGCCCTTGATGAAGTTGAGGCAGATCGGCACGCGGCGCATCCGGTCATGGAGAACCTTCAAATCCCAGATGCGCGGCGTGTGCTTCAAGCCGTAATGGGTGTCCCAATGATCTCCGATCAGCTCAAAAGTGTCGCCCAGTTTGATCTTTAGAAACCTCGCGAAGCGGTCGCGCTGCTTGATGGCCAGGTATGCGTTGTAGGTGAACTTTTGGGCGTAGAATTCGCCGCTTTTCTTCGCACGGGTGAGAAGATCGTCAGTGGATTTGGGCCGATCGGCAAACTGGTAGAGGTCATAGTAAATCTTGTGAAACGGAAGATCGGGCATGTCGGCGCGTACGGCCGCTGCCGTCAATCCCGCAAAGAGTTGACCCGGGCGGACCGGCTGCTGTGACTGAAACCATGACGAAGCCGGGTGCCCCATAAAGGCCACCGCGGGACCGGGGTCGGGATCGGGCAGTGGAGACGTGTCGAAGTCGTCGTTGGCCGCCGCCATGGGCATCGTGACGATGTTCGGAACACCAAGCCTCGCGAGCTCTTCGCTGTGCGTGATCTCGGGGATCCATTTGATCCAGGTGTTGCTCTCCAAAAGCTGCCAGTGGTCCGCCCAACCCACCTGAGCCATCGTAGAGGTAACCGGATCAAGGTAGCAGGCGACATAGGGG
>JBARRC010000180.1:0-6874 GCA_049644045.1 Phycisphaerae bacterium | reverse complement strand
GCTCAAAACACGTCAAGTCCTCTTCGGTACCCAGCCTGGTGCCGTTGTGCCAGGCGTAGAAGTCCTCGCTGGTGCCCAGGCTTGCCTCCCGATTCGTGATGATCGGGCCGGCGGAGCCGGGGGTGGGTTCGCCGGCGACGGAGCCGGTCGGGCGATCGACCTGATATCGTTGCCCACCACGCCCGACAGTCCGATAAGTATGCGTCCGTGCGAATGTCGTCGTCAAGCGGCAGAGCACGCTCTATCTCTTAAGCCGAACTTGTTTTCCACGATCCGGATAAGGTCTTGTGGTTAGGTGGGTTAGGTGAATTTGGACTGCGCGCTTTCTGGCTACGGGGTGTGTGGGACGCCGAGCAGGTCCAGCGCGCATAGATGGCGTAGCTAGGTAAACTGGGCAATTTCTGGCAGCGTCGTCTTCGGCTACATCCTTCCAAAAACGCCACCCATCGAACCGCGGCAGCAAAGAGAACAGCCAGAGCGGTGCACCGAACCGCTCGACGCATGCCCAACGAGCATTTGACCGAACTATATGAATCCACGACATCCCGGGCTTAACCTGCCTCCATCGCAGAGCCGATGAACTTAGCGCAGGAACGGTACAGGAAGAACCATTTACGGGGCAGACGTGAACGTTCAAATACCCGAGGTCGGCAACGCTACGGTTCGAGAAGCCATCGATTCGATGGGGGAGATCGCGACTCTTCCGGAGGTCACGGTCAGAATCATCGAGGTTGTGGAGGACCCACACGCGACGAGCCGGGAACTCCACGACGTGATCAAGCACGATCCCGCGCTGTCCGCCAAGGTGCTCAAGGTGGTCAACTCCGCCTTCTACGGCCTACCCGGTCAGGTGGCGGGCGTGGAACGTGCGGTGATCCTGCTCGGTCGCTCCGCAGTCAAGAACATAGCCGTCGCCGCCTCGCTCGCTCGGATGTTCAGCGGCCGACGCGACCCGGATCTATTCGATGTGAGCGATCTCTGGAAGCACTGCCTGGCGGTGGCGGTGGCTGGCAAAAAGCTGGCCCAAGCGGCCGGGAGCAGCACGCCGGCCGACGAGATGTTCCTGGCTGGTCTCATTCACGACCTCGGGCTGATCGTGGCGCGACAGACGCACGCGAGCGAGCTGGCCGAAGTGTGCCGCAAGTGTTCCGACGGCGAAGGTGGGTTCCTTCAACTCGAGCAGGACATCATCGGGGCAACGCACCAGGATTTTGGATACGCTCTGACCACGAAATGGCGATTCCCGGAGCAGCTTCGCGCCTGCGTGAGCGGGCATCACAACCCCGAGACGCTGGATGACGGGTTTCAGCCGATGGCATGGATACTCCGCTGCGCCGACATCCTGTGTTGCCGTGACGGTCTGGGTTTCGATCTCCAGGCGAAGGGGGATGAGATCACCGACAAGCTGCTCGAGGCCGTCGGGTTAACCGCCGACGACCTGGCCCGGACGCTGGACGGGCTTGAGGGCGAGGTCGAAGAGGCAGAGGCTGTGCTCGGCACTGCTCGTTAGCGATGCACCTCAGGATTCCCAATCATGACCGTCCTAGAAGCCGAAACGTCCGTAGCCAAGACACGCGACAGCAGAGAAGGGCTTGACGTCGAATCCATCAAGGGTTCGTACCTCAACCACGTGGCCTTCACACAAGCGAAGGTGCCCGGGTACGCAACGCCTCATGACCGATATGTGGCACTTGCCATGACGGTCCGCGACCGCCTGATCGAGCGTTGGATCGCGACGCGACGCGCCTACTACAACAACCCGGATATCAAGCGAGTGTATTACCTCTCGCTCGAGTTTCTCGTGGGGCGCGCACTTGGCAACAGTCTTGTCAATGTTCAGCTTTATGACGAGGCCTATCAGGCGCTGTACGAACTCGGCCACAACCTGGAGGACATCAGGGATCTCGAGGACGAGGCCGGGCTTGGCAACGGTGGGCTCGGTCGCCTGGCGGCGTGCTTCCTCGATTCGATGGCATCGCTCGAACTGCCCGGGTACGGATACGGTATCCGCTACGAACACGGAATGTTCAGCCAACGTATTGTCGACGGTAGGCAGATCGAGGAGGCGGATGACTGGCTCCGACTCGGCAACCCTTGGGAGATCGCGCGCCCCGAGCACTCATTCCGCGTCCAGTTGTACGGCCGGTCGGAGTGCTACACCGACGAACAGGGGCAAGAGCGGTGCCGCTGGGTCGACACACATGACGTACTGGCCATGCCCTACGACATGCCCGTCCCCGGTTACCGCAACAACACGGTCAACACTCTGCGTCTGTTTGCCGCCAAGTCCACGAACGAGTTCGACCTGACCTACTTCAATCACGGCGACTACATGCGGGCCTGCCAGGACAAGGCCCTCACGGAGAACATCACGAAGGTCCTTTACCCCAAGGATGACTTCGCTGGGGGGCGTGAGCTTCGGTTGAAGCAGGAATACTTGCTAGTGGCCGCATCGCTCCAGGATATTCTCGCTCGTTTCGCCGCCCATCACGATGACTGGAAGCTGCTGCCCGAGCGAGCGGCCATCCAGCTCAACGACACTCATCCGGCACTCGCGATCCCCGAGATGATGCGCCTGCTGATGGACCGCGAGGGGCTTGGCTGGGATGAGGCCTGGAACATCACGACCCACACGTTTGCCTACACGAATCACACGGTCCTTCCGGAGGCCCTGGAGCAGTGGAGCGTCTCGCTGCTCAATAACTTGCTGCCAAGGCACTTGCAAATTATCTACGAGATTAACCGGCGCGTCTTGGAGGACGTAGCGCATCGCTATCCCGGTGATGGAGGTCGGCTTGCCAGGATGTCCCTGATCGAGGAAGGGAGCGATCCAAAGGTGCGGATGGCGAACCTCGCCATCGTGGGTAGCCATTCCGTCAACGGCGTCTCGGCGCTGCACACCCAAATACTGAAAGACCGCGTTCTGCGGGACTTCCACGAGTTCTACCCCACCCGGTTCAATAACAAGACGAACGGAGTGACGCCGCGTCGCTGGTTGAAGAAGGCCAATTCGCCGTTGGCGTATCTCATCACCGATGCCATTGGTGACGACTGGGTCAAGGATCTCTCGCAGCTACGTCGTCTGATCCCGCTTGCGGATGATGAGACTTTTCGAGAGCAGTGGCGAGAGATCAAACGAATGAACAAGGAGCGCCTGGCGCAATACGTCCACAAGAAGCAAGGCCTGAGCATTGACCCTGAACCCATGCTCGACTGCCAGGTCAAGCGCATCCACGAGTACAAACGCCAACTACTGAACATCCTTCATGTCATCACGCTCTACAATCGGATCTGCGACGGGCGAGATGCCAACTTCGTACCGCGTACGGTGCTGCTGGCCGGCAAGGCCGCACCGGGTTACTACGTGGCGAAGTTGATCATTCAGCTTGCAGGCGCCGTCGGACGAGTCATCAATGACGATCCGAGGGTCGATGGGCGTCTCCAGGTTGTCTTCCCCGAGAACTACGGCGTATCGCTGGCGGAGTTCATCATACCAGCCGCCGAGCTTTCAGAGCAGATCTCGACCGCCGGCATGGAGGCATCCGGGACCGGCAACATGAAGTTTGCCCTCAACGGCGCGCTGACCATCGGGACGTTGGACGGCGCCAATGTCGAGATCCTCGAGGAAGTGGGCAGCGAGAACATCTTCATTTTCGGCATGACCGCCGAACAGGTCGAGTCGCTCCGCGCCACGGGCTACAACCCATGGGACCATTACTACGCCAACGAAGAACTGCGGGCCGCTCTGGGCCGAATCCAGGAGAACCGGTTCTCTCCCGGGAATCCCGGTGTGTTTCAGCCGATTGTAGACGGCCTGCTGCAACACGGCGATCACTTCATGGTGCTGGCTGACTTTGATTCGTACATCAAGTGCCAGGACGAGGTCAGTCGAACCTACCGCGACCCGCGCGCCTGGACACGCATGTCGATTCTCAACACAGCCAACATGGGTAAGTTCTCGAGTGATCGCACGATTCGTGAATATGCGGAGCAGATCTGGGGTGTTCGCCCCGTCCCCGTGTCGATCTAGCATTCCGTCGCCGCCAGGACTGAAACACCCATACCACCAGTAATCGCCAACGCCGCATCCTCGACTTCCGGTGTGACCTACAACGACCAGACGTGAACAACGGCGGCGTTCATTTCGCCTGCGCCCAGGCCCCGCTCCACCATGAACAGACGTCCGCTTTCTCCATCGAAGGTCATCCCGCCCGCGCTCCAGCAGGGGTCGTCTTGGAGGTAGAACTCATCCGGTCCCCAGATCGTGTAGGGTACGACGAGCCACGGATTCTGGTTGACGAGGGCGCTGTGCCCGAGCTCGTGCACGTCGTAGAAGATGACCTGCCGTTCGTAGGGGTTGCAGTGATAGCCGTGGCTGTCGCTGCACGGGTCGTGGCACTCGACGGGCGGCTCGTCATAGCAACTGGTACCGAGCCCTTTGTAGCCGAGCAGCATGATCGCCCGCCGGGCACCGTTGTCGACAAAGGCGCCGCCGGTCCAGTCGTCGCATAACGTGTAGTCGGGGTAGTCGCAGTTGGCGGGATTCCCCACGTTTGGACCGGCGCAGCCGGGAAACGCTACGCGGTAATACAGCACCGGCAGCGCATCCAGATCACCCGTTGGGTTATCGCTGTCCCAAGCGTGAAACGCGAACAGCGTCGGCCCCTGCGAGCCGCCAAGGGTAGTGACTTCATCGAAGGTATCGCCCGGTGTGCCGCGCGAACGACCCGTGACAAGCGTGCGGCCGTCGAGGTAATCGTCCGCGTACCATTCGGGCACCGAGAACAGGTAAGAGCCCATTTTGCGGCCGTGGTAGAACCCGTCGTCGGGCCCGACGTGGAACATGCCCCGCGCGCCAGTGCCGTCAAGGTTGGCGAACCAGATCGTGGGGAAGCTGTCTGTGCCGGCAGCCCCCTCGGCATACCAGAAGTTGATCGAACCGTAGAGCTTGTCGCTCGTCTGCGAACCTTGCTGGGGTACGTACGCGAGATCGCTGACAAAGACGTACTCGTTATGAACCGTCGACGCCAGACCGCCGTCAAAGGCAGTCGGCCCCGCCGTGAGCGTGGCCTCGGGAAGGTCCTCCCAGTTCGCCGCCTGGGCCGGCGTGGGGATCGCCACCTCACCGAAATAGGCGTAGCAGTCCCACGTCGGGTCCCAGCAAACGCCGGAGTGGGCCGGGTCGGACAATGCCTCAAACTCAGTCACCAACAGCGAGCCGGCGCCGCCGCCGCCGTCGGGATAGAAAGATAGCCCGAGAGCGCCCCAATTGAAGTCCTCGGGCAGCCGGAAGGCACCCTCATAGGTGAGGTCATCCGGTCGCAGACGCTCCTCAGGTCTCCCGCCGCTCGCGGGCTCATCGTCATCATCGGGGGTATCCCCGTTTCCCGGTGTTGTGTCCCCGTCATCGGGCGGGCCAACGTCGTCCGGCGAGCCGCTCCAACCGGCAATCCGTGCCATCATCCACCAGAACGCCCGCCCTTTCAGATTACAGTTCATATAGACGGAGTGGGCACAGCCACAGTCTACGCAGGTATTGTCTCCCGCACAGAGATCATCTGCGGTGTGGGCGGCGCACCAATCAATCGCCCAGTTGTATCGATCCCCTCCCATCCGGTAATAGCATTCGTCGTTCGCCGCCAGGTCCAGGTAATAGCTGCCATCCGGGTCGTAGCTTTCGATGTTCACGAAATCGAACAGGATCTTATCGTTGGCTGTGCAGTAGTCGCGGATCTGATTATTGCGGATATAGAGGTTGCCGCTCGGGCCGGTGCCATCGAGGTGCCCGGTCATGTAAACAAACAGCACATTGGGGTAGTCGGCCTCGAGCTGGTCCATCGCCCCAAGGTAAGTCTCGATCCCTTCTTCCGTGTTGTCGCTGACGCCCCCACACCACGACCACATGACCATATTGATGTCGCTGCCGGTCCGGTCCAGCAGGTCGCGCGTGGTATCGACCCATCCCAGATCGCCCTCATGCCCCAGATCGACACCCTCGTCCTCTTCGATGCTGAGCGTGCCCGGACCCGTATTCAGCATGTTCATCCCGGTGACGATCTGGCTGCCGTGCGACGTGTGGCCGTAGAAGATTCGGAAATCGGACTTGGCTAGCTCGATGTACGCGCCTGGAATAGAGTCGAACGCCGCGGCTGCCAGGTGATCCGCGACGAGGCCACCTGGGTGCTCCACGGGACCGCCGTCGTCACCGTCATCATCATCATCACCGTCCTCGCCGTCTGGGACACCGCCTGTCGGCTCACACGACCACTCGTCGCAGGTCAGGCCCTCGCAGCAGTCAGCATCCGTCTCGCACCCGGCGCCTTGATCGCCACATGTCGCCGCATCTCCGTTGCCGTCCCCTCCGTTGCCATCACCGTCTCCACCCGGCGGAGCTGGGGTACAGCCGATGGTCAAACCAAGGGCAAGAATCGCAACGAAACCGATCAATGCGCAAGAACTAGAGCGAGATATCATGACGACCTCCCTTTACGATAGATTTCCCAGTTGCCCATGTGTCTAATCGGATAAAGCGCTTGGCGTGTTTAATCGGGCACTGGCCTGGACGTTCCGGGTCATCGGGCTCGCGCCCGGTGCTCTGTGCGGCTGTTCTATGCGCGGAGTCAAGACGCCTGCGGGCACAACAGCTACGACGTACTCGGGTCGACAACCCGGCCCAGGAACAGGATCGTTCCCGTGGGGATATCACGGACCACAAAGACGAACGGCCGATCGACGGTAACGACAACCGGTTCCCCAGGCGCCGACGTAGCGCCCACGACAACCGCTGTTGCGGCTGCGGCTTCGGTGCCCTCTTCGTCAACGGCCACAAAGGCCTTGTGGATGACGTTGGCGATGAAGAGCTGTTCCACATCTG
>JBARRC010000179.1:0-5622 GCA_049644045.1 Phycisphaerae bacterium | reverse complement strand
GCACGTTTCATGCGTGAATTATAGTCGTTTTCGCCTCGCGATTCAACGAAGACAGCGATCAACTCGCGCTGGATTCTCCGCCAAGCCGGCACCAAAACTGCGCCAGCTTAAGTCAACAGCATTGCCGGGAGGGGGATCGACTCCTTTGCCTTTTGCGATTCTTCTTCGACTGACTCACAGCAGTACGCCGTTATCCGCTCTCCTACCCGGCTGCCGCCCTGCGCCGACGTCCAAACACTACCGCGCCACCTCCTAGGAGCAACGTCCCCAACCCGATCAGGCCCCAGTGTGGGAGCGTAGGGAGTTTCAGCGGCTTCGGTGGGCGCGTTTTGTGGTTCGCGTTTCCCAACCAGGCCCGAGGCTCGCCTCCATGCTGTGGGTTTGGGCTCTCGTACAGTGGCACGCACTGTCCTGCGGGATGGAGGTAATCTGCCCTTGGCGGGACACAATCGATCTCAGTCTCGGCCCGCAACCCGGGAGGCCGGCTATAAAGATACTCGCCATCGAAGTAGACCTCGAAGAGCACGTCGAAGTGGCTGTCCGCTAAGTGGGTTTTTTCTGGGTCAGTCAACTGGATGATCTCCCCTGTCGAGGCATTCAACTCGTGGGGGCCCTCTTGTTGTCCCTCTCCTGCAACAAAGACTACGCTGTCACCTTGGTTTGTCAGCCTCATCGAAACGATCTCAGTCGCGATGGTCCCCCCAACGGGTTGCTCGCGGCTGATCGTGGCTGGCCCATAGAGCACGAAATTGTAGACCGGGCCTTCGCAGTTTTCGGCCAAGTAGATTCCCACTTCGGCGCCCGTGCTATCGAAAACGTCGTCCTCAGGACTTGTGCAGGTATAGACCCAATACTCTCCTCGCGGGCAGTGCTCGCACTCCAGATCGCCGGCGAACGCCCATGGTGTGGTGCCAACGACTGCCCAAGCACACACAACGCCGCCCATTCCTATCCGTTGTACTTTCATGTCACCTGTCCTCCTTTTACCTGGTTATTGAGCTCTGTAGTTTCGTAGGGTGGGCTTCGCCCATCACAACGACGTGTTTATCTTGTGTCCTCGTAACATCCGTCTGGTTCA
Source organism: Phycisphaerae bacterium (assembly GCA_049644045.1). Taxonomy (GTDB): domain Bacteria; phylum Planctomycetota; class Phycisphaerae; order UBA1845; family UBA1845. Next base: position 4,544 of record JBARRC010000179.1, on the reverse strand, counting down.
CTCCCGCCCTCACGCACGCCGAAACACGCCCGTGGATTCGGATACGCCAACGAACCGTCGGGAGCCCTCGACCGTAGTTTTGCTTTCCCGGTGGTGCACGCGGCCATCGTCGAGGATCAAGACCCGCTGCCGGGGCGGTAGCGATCCGGTGAGCCCGCGAACGAATGCGACAAGCGGTACCGAGGGCGCAGAACAACATGGTTGCCGCACATGTTGGCGGCTGAGCCCGGCCTGCAGCCTGAGGTCGGGTGGGCCAAACCCGCGATACGATATCTCCTTGCCCGGGCACTTCGTTCGCCTCCAGACATCGAGTGACGTGAATATAGCAGCCTCCTGACGAAAGGCGACGAAATGAGCGATTCGTCAAGTGAGTTGCTTGGGCGGATTGTACAACAACCCGATGGGCCGCCGCAAGGGGACTGTTCAGGCGCCCCCTATGCGGGGGATACAGGTCTCGGCCAAGACCGTACTGAACTACGTTCACACCGGGAAGCTAAGGGCGGTCAGGCTTGGCGGGAACGGCCCTTGGAGGATTTACGCCTCTTCCGTTTCGAGGCTCCTGGGGATTCCGCCGCCGAAGCCGAAGGCGAAGTCGCGGGATGTTCAGGACCGGATAGACCTTGCACTGGGGATCTTAGGGATTTCGCAACATCAAGAGCACGTCGATCCCTGATCTGTGCGTACACCTGCACAGTCCTCAGATCAGAGTGTCCAAGGAGTTTGGCAACGTCCTCCATGCTGGACTAGGCGAACCGAGATTTCCCCGATGACCTTCCTCGGCTACGCCGCCGGGTAGTATTCAGCTATCGTACAGCGCCTCCCCCGCAGTGCCGAGGCTCCCTCTCCGATCGTTTCCGGGCCGCTGGACGGGGCTCGGGTGCCGATTCGCGTCTGCGGGGGGCAGGGGGCGCCGCGACTTCCGATTCCAAGGATGGCCCACGGTGGCCGCAAGGCTCGTCGAGGGGCTTGAGCGTGCGTTTGTCCGAAAGGGATCACGCCTCGACACCGTGTTCTTCATCGAGAAGCCCGATGATCGGGCAGACGCATAGACCCGCCAGAACCTATAGGAAATACAGGTCGCTCCCGTTTACCGTAATCATCTTGCGCTGGGCGTCGTACGCAAGCTCGCTGTCGGCCACCGCCACGGCCCCGCCGCCGGGCATGGGGATCGTGGCGATCACCCGGTGCTTTCGACACAGCTTCGCGGCCTTGAGCGCAACATTCTTTATCGCGGCGGCGTAGCTTCGCAGGTGGTTCCCGTTCGCGCGGTCGCTCGGTCCGGCGTAGCCCGCGAAGGCGGCGGATGTCGTGTCGGGAAGGTTGGAGCTGATGGCTTCGCACCATTCGCACATGTCGGTGACGAGCCGCAGGAGCGCCTCGCTGTCCCGTTGCGCCGAAAGCGAAGACCCAAAGACTCCGGCCGATCCGGCAGCGATGATCGGATTCAGAAGCGTCTCCGTCACCTCGGTGTGGATGGCCGTCAGGCGCTGCCAGCGCTCGTTGAAGAGCGCGAGCCGCTCGCCAGCTTTCCAGCCGAATGTCCAGAAACCGTAGCCGTGTGGCATCCCCCCAACCTTCCCAAATCAGCCTCGGCCCCTCGCCGTCACCCGACACCCGGACCGGCGTACCCCTTCTGCCGCAACAACGCGGTCGCTTCGTATCCGTCCATCACGGGCATCTTCATGTCCATCAGGATGATGTCGAAGGGGCGCTCGGGATCACCCTCGCGTCTTCGGTTCATCGCCGTAAGCGCCTTTACGACCGCGAGCTTGCCGTTTTCTTCGACGGTTACATCCGCGCCTGCCTTCTTCAAAATCAAAGCGATGAGGATGTTAGCGCCGCACCCTACCCTACCCAACGGAAAATGGCGGTGCGCTCACCCGATGCCTCGATTTCCTCGGTCTCGTTGTGGGCAGATACACCACGGGTTTCGAGGTGTTCACGCTCCACCCCGTCCGTGTGGTATAGAAGTTTTGAGATGTGCGAGATCGGGCCGTATGGGTGCCCACCGCCCTTTCCTATAGCAATTCCGTGGTCGGCTTCCAGAGTTCTCCTTGCCACATCGCTGAGGCGAAACCAGAGCGAATATGACATCCACCAGCGGTCGCCGTGTTCCCGCAGGATCGTAAGCAATTCCTCTCGAATCTCGTCCGATTCCATGCGTAGGACTCCGAGAAGATGTAAGCCAACATCGATCGAAAAAGGCGATCCGCCTCTACCTCTTTCGCTTCAAGCTACGGGCTTCAATCTTCCTTCTCAGGCAGTACAGAATTTCTCGCTTTATTCATCGAGAAAAGAGCAAAACGGCGAAGTTTGCATCTCAACAAAATCGATCTCTGCCTCAACACATTCTTCTCTAGCTGTTCCCGTCCTAGCCTGAGAAGCACATCTCAGGTCAAGTAAATCAAGAAGATCCGTACAGGAAAGACGAAGATCCTGTGGGGTATCGGAACAATCATACGAGCGGCTAGTCACTTCACAATATCTAGCTTCAAGGCTGTCTAAACCTGTCGCTAGTGTCCCACAGCCCGCAGCGGTGATCGTCATTAACGCGGTTGCAAATAGCCGTGTCATCGCAGAGTCCTCGCGGAATCCAACCGCCCCCTCGGCTCGATCTTTCCAACAGACATGCGATAGTCATCGTCCTCAGCCGCGCCCCTTAATAAGTAAGGACGGCGTGTGGGAATCGAATCGCCTGGCATAGCAGCATCGCAGGCCATCGGGGCGAGGATTATCGGGTGCTCTCCGGGCGATCACACCGCATCGAACGCATCCGGCCCGGCGAGGAGCCGACCAACATCGCGGCGTCTTATGGCGATGTCCCGGGCGGGCGGCATCCCCCGGCCCGAGGGGGCCGCTCGTCGGGGAAAGGCGTCGTCGGGCGGTTGATGACCTTCGCAAACCAACCCGACGGCCCGGAAGAAGGCGATTCGGAGACGCGGGAGCCTGCCCCGTTCCGGCGATGCCGTCTGCGGAGTTATTTGGGGAGTTATTTTGAGCATCCGAAAGGCTTTGAAAGGGCAAGTGCGGCTTGACCGGCCGACGGGGCGATGTGGGCGAAAACACCTTAAAACAAGGGGTTTCCGGCAAGTAATGCCAATGGGCGATACAGGACTTGAACCTGTGACCTCCTGCGTGTCGAAAGTGCAGTCCCTCTCAACCCCGCCTCGCAACCCTACAAATACAGTGTTTTCTGCACGCTATCGGCGTTTGCGACTGGGTGTACACTGGTCGCACACCGGTATGGTAACGTATGCGCAGCCTGAGTGACGTGCAAAGTGACGTGGCTCTTCTTACTTATCGAGTGGCGGCCCGGCAGTAAGGAGCTACTGTTTCGCCCCGGAAGCAACGGGGGCGATGACTGCACCCTCATCATGCCGAACGAGTCCGCACGCGCAAGATACCGGTGAGAAATCAGGTCGTCACGGGCCGGTCACCGGATTCGGGGGCGCAGCGAAGAGTGCGATGTTCGTTCTCAACCGTCCGTTTGCCCTCCTTGGTGTTTTCCTTGCCGGATCGAGATTCACTGATTCGGCAGGCGCTGGCACCGAATGGCACGAACGAGCTTCTTCTTCGGGCACGACATGGGCGGCACCCCACTCCGCCGGAGGGTATCCACGGCATCGCTCAACACCCCTCGACACCGCGTGACACTCGGAAAGAGGAGTCCGCCAAAAGGCGGGCAAAAGTTGAGGCGGGGGGAATCGAACCTCGGACCCTGGATCTGCAAGTGCTGTTGGGACAAGCACTTACGCGCGTAGGCAAAGAGGGCTTGGTGTCCTGCTTGGCGTTGCTCTGCAGCGACGAGGACCTTGCCTTCGTCGTCGAGGCGTGGCGTAAGCTCTCCGCGTCCCGCAAACGGCTGATCCTTGACGCAGTGGAGGAAGGTGGCGCCGATGAGGGATGCCAAGAGGTGCCACGGGGTGCCAGCGTGCCGCGCGGTCTCGCCGAGCAGATAAACGTCTGCATGGGGCCACCAGATCGCCCCAGCGGCGGCGTGAATGTCAATCGGATAGGGGTAGGAAGGACCGGTTGAGTACCCGGTCCCTCCCCCCTCCGAACCGTGCATGCGGATCTCCCGCACACGGCTCTCCGGTCGGTGGTTCACCGCTGAACGGACTGGCACGCCGCCCCTCAGGTGAGCCGCATGGTGGACTCCCCGAGGGTAGCGAGGAAGACGCCAGATCTTCACGTCCTCCGCGACTTGGATCGCCAAGCTGCCAGCACACGATCCGCACGCACCGCAGGTTCCGACCCGCCGTACCACGGCAGGCGTCTCCGGGTTGCCTAGTCCATCCGACGGACACTCGCCCCGGTCGCGATTCCCACGATACGCCCGTCACGTATCCACCTTCCTGCGGCCCTTCGCTCTACGGGCATTACCCCGCTTCCTCGCTACTATGGCCGCTCTGACTCCTGGCTGGCCGGCTCTTCGGCACAAAGGCGTGAACACCGTCCACGCACCAGCCAGGCCTCCCTGATTCATGTACCCGACCTTCCCATCGTTCCGTCGCCAACCACCTGACGCGCCCCAGCGTCGCTTT
>JBARRC010000178.1:0-4377 GCA_049644045.1 Phycisphaerae bacterium | reverse complement strand
CTTGAAGTCTTGCTATTACCCACATTTCCAAAGGTGCCCCATAGGGGCAAGTGAGAATAGCCCAGCGATTCATCGCTGGGATGACGTTGCCGGACGAGATCTCAGTCCCGTAGGGACGGATGAATGCCGCTTGTCGGTTCAATCGTCCCTACGGGACTGGGATCGTTCGCAAACACCAGGTTCCCAGCGATAAATCGCTGGGCTATTGCCAAATGTCCCTCCGGGACAAGGTTCCGGTCCGGCTGCGCCAACCCGGAAGATATGGGTAACAGCAAGGCTTGAAGCCCGCGCGGTGAATCGCCTGGTGGCATCTCGCACAACTGCGTACGGTCATATAGAATCCTTCCCGATGTCAGACGATCCGGCGCAACACTCCGCTACAACAGACCATATTGCGGATGAAGACGCTCCGGAAGCCTCTCGGATGTCGTTCGGAGATCATCTCGAAGAGCTGCGAAACTGCTTGATTCGCGCGCTGGCCGGTGTGGTGATCGGAACGATCGTCGCACTGATCTTCGGGAAAGACATCCTCGAGATCATTTATCGTCCGCTGCTGATCGCGCAGCATGCCAACGGTTTAGCGCCTCATTTGCAAGTCCTCGCGCCGACGGCCGCGTTCACAGCCTATCTGAAAATCGGGTTTCTCTCCGGCCTGATCGTTGCGATGCCGTGGGTGCTCTATCAGGTGTGGTTTTTCGTTACCACCGGCCTCTACCCGCACGAGCGCCGGTGGGTGAGGGCGTTGGTGCCAGCATCGCTGGGCCTGTTTGCGATCGGGGTGTTGTTCCTCTATTTCATCGTGCTACCGATCGTGCTGCATTTCTTCATCCGGTTCAACAAGGCCTTTGGCACACCCGATCTGACTCCGACGGCGTTTCAGAGCCTGCTTCTGGGAGAGGAGGAAGCGGTGCCAACGGCCCCGGAATCGGCCGCGGACCTACAGGTCCCCGTCCGGTCCCGCGATCCCGAAAACCCAAAGGACGGCGAGCTGTGGTGGAATGAGACCACGCGGCGACTCACGCTCAAGACGGTGTCGGAGGTCTGGTCGATCTCGCTGGAACCGGGGGCGACCCACAACGCCATGAAAAGCGAGTTTGCGATTGATTTCTACGTCTCGTTTGTGCTGGTGCTGGCGTTGGCTTTCGGGATCGCGTTCGAGACGCCGATCGTCGTGTTCTTCCTGGCCTGGAGCGGGATCGTAACGAGGGCGGCGATGAAACGCGGCCGGCGCTACGTCCTGCTGGCGACGGTTATCGCCGCCGCCGCTCTGACACCGCCGGACGTGATCAGCCAACTTCTGCTGGCGGGCCCGATGTATCTGCTGTTCGAGCTCGGCCTGCTGGTGGCGCGCATGGTGGAAGGGAAGCGCCCGGAAGTCCAAGAGGGTGTTTGAGAAGATTGGGATAGGGGGGAGCCTTGCGGCTCCGCCCCTCCCACACCACCGGGCATACGGGTCCGTACCACGGCGGTTCGGTAGAGTTATACAGTGCCCCGGGTCGCTAGGCGGGGTAGGCCGAGCGAGTCGAAGTAGGCGTTGGGAAACGCAATGCTGAGCGCGGGGCTAGCGCTGAGTCGCCAGGGGCCATCCGAGCTGAAGGCACAATGTCTTGCCTTCGTCGGGTTTACGCCCCGTTGACGCAGTCGCTTGTATCGCGTCCGGATTCGCTTCCACTGCTTCCAGGCTGCGGCGCGCAATCGGCGCCGAACCCATGAGTCCAATTCCTTGAGCACGGAGGGCGTCTGGCAGTAGCCATAGTAGCTTCGCCAGCCCCGCAGATAGGCCGCTAAGCGGCTGATCCGCTGGGGCATGCTGACGCCAACCGTTCGACGGGTCAATTCTCGGGCACGTTGCTTGAATCGAGCAATAGACTTCGGCGCAACTCGCCGTTTCGGTTCCTTGCCCGATGTAAAGCTAAAGCCGAGAAACGACCGCTGCCATGGTCGAGCTACCGCACTCTTGTGGGCATTGACCTTGAGCTTGAGTCGCCGGGTCACAAAGCTCGTGACGCTTTGCATCACACGCTGTCCCGCTCGGCGGCTGCAGACGTAGATGTTACTATCATCCGCATACCGCACGAAACGATGACCGCGGCGCTCCAGTTCTCGATCCAGCACATCGAGCATCAGGTTGCTCAACAAGGGCGAAAGAGGACCCCCTTGCGGCGTACCTCTTTCCGTCGAACAGAACAACCCGTTCTCCAGCACACCGGCGTTCAGACACGCGCGGATGAGCTTCAGCAGCCGCTTGTCGGCTACCCGCTTGGCCATCAGTGCCATCAGGATGTCATGATTGACTTGGTCAAAGAACTTTTCCAAGTCAAGATCTACAACCCAGCGTAAGCCTTCGGCGATGTAGGCTTGCGCCTGCGTCACCGCCTGATGAGCCGAGCGGTTCGGCCGAAAGCCGTAGCTGTGCTCGGAGAACGTCGGGTCCCATTGCTTCTGTAGGACCTGCAAAATCGCCTGCTGGATCCAGCGGTCGCAGACCGTTGGAATTCCGAGCTTGCGAACCCCACTTCCGCCCGGCTTGGGAATTTCCACCCGCCGGACTGGCTGCGGCCTGTAGGTCCCCGAAAGCAGTTGAACCTCGATGGTTGGCCAGTGCTCTCGCAAGTATCCCGGAAATTCGTCTATGGTCATCCCATCGACGCCGGGACTACCCTTGTTGGCACGGACTCGTTGCCACGCCTTCTTAAGATTCTCTCGCTGGCATACCTCCTCCATCAACGACACGTTCGCTGCCGGGCGTTCGAGCTCGCGTTTCGCCACCAGCGGTTCGGTCCCTTGCATGGCGGCGGTGGGGGCTTCACCCTTCCCATCCGTCACGAAGGCCAGCGAAAGCTGTTCACACTGGTTTTTCTGCCGCTGTCCGCTCATGAGAAACACGTTCTACTTTCCACTACTCACCGTTCGGGCCTTCAACCTGACGTTCCCGGTTCGGCGATCCCTACTGTTTCTGCCCTTTCGGGTCAGTGCCTCGATCGAGTGAACCGACTGCCCAGGCCTACTATGCCTTCTGCTGACTTCTGCGCGGTGATCAGGACACCTTACGACGTCCTCAGTCCCGGTCTCCGTCGTTACCGGCTTGGCCTATCTTGTTCGCTCCGCCTCTCGGCATTGGAGTGCCTCACTAGCCTTACCGACGAACCGGCGGGACACCACACAGACCTCCCGAGGTAAGGTGGCGTAAATAAATAAGGGTTGCAGAGATAAGCCGGAGCGCGTATGATCTTGGGGTATGGAGATTTTCTCGGAACTTCAGGCGAAGCTGCTCGGCGTATGGCCATTGCTGGACGAGCGGACGCGCCGGCTCATGGCGGCCAACGAAGCGCGCGCCTTGGGTCATGGCGGGATATCGGAAGTGAGCCGCGCGTGTGGTCTGTCGCGAAAGGCCATTGCCAAAGGCATGCAAGAAATCGAAGCCGGAACGGCGCCCCCGCCAGGTCGCATTCGACAGCCGGGGGCGGGGCGTAAGAAGATCACCGCCCACGATCCCGGCTTGATGCCCGCGATGGAACGTTTGATCGACCCGGAAACCAGGGGCGACCCGGAATCGCCGCTGCGCTGGACCTGCAAGAGCACGCGGACCCTGGCCGCGCAGTTGACGCGGCAGAAGCATCCGATCAGCCATATGAAGGTCGCCCAACTTCTTCACGAGCAAGGCTACAGCCTGCAGGGCAACCGCAAGACGGAAGAGGGCGGCGACCACCCCGACCGGGACGCGCAATTCCGCCACATCAACACCCAAGTCAGGCGGGCCTTGGCGAAGGGAACGCCCGTCATCTCCGTGGACACCAAGAAGAAGGAACTGGTGGGCAACTACGAAAACAAGGGCCGGAAGTGGTTGCCCGCGAAGAAGCCCGTCAAGGTTCAGGGGCACGACTTTCCCCGTCCCGACGTTCCGCGCGCCTACCCCTACGGCGTCTACGACCTGGAGCGGAACAGGGGCTTCGTCAACGTGGGGACGGACCACGACACCGGGGCGTTCGCCGTGGCGTCCATTCGAGGCTGGTGGCGTCACGAAGGCCGGCGTTTGTATCTCGAAGCGAAACACGTGCTGATCACGGCAGACGGCGGCGGCAGCAACGGTTCGCGGTTGCGGCTCTGGAAGCTGGAATTGCAGAAACTGGCGAACGACACGGGCCTTTCCATTTCCGTCTGCCATTTCCCGCCGGGCACGAGCAAGTGGAACAAGATCGAACACCGCTTGTTCTCCTTCATTTCCTCGAACTGGCGCGGCGAACCGTTGCGGGATTACGAGACGATCGTGAAGCTGATCTCCGGAACCGCCACGGCCAAAGGTCTCAAAGTGACCTGTCGCTTGGACCGGCGCAAATACCCGACGGGCCGCAAGGTGACGGATGAGGAAATGAAGCA
>JBARRC010000177.1:0-6213 GCA_049644045.1 Phycisphaerae bacterium | reverse complement strand
GTTCGAGCGAGGTCGGGGGCATGGACGCTTACCTACCTGAACCAGCGTAACAGCAATGTTCGTTTCGAGCCCGGTGGTCGGGCCGTTCAGTGCCTGCAATAAGACCGCACCAAGCCGAATCCTAACGTCATCGGGCGGGACTGTACAACCAAAATATCTCCGCAATTAACGGCGTTCGCCGTCGAGCCTTCGTAACCTTACGTCGTTGCGGAGTTTACGCCGCGCCCCATCGCGCCCCGGCAAGCAGGCGCGTTCACGAATGTTTTGCTATGCACGCGCCGTGCCATGGGCAGTGTTGGCTTAGCCCACCAAACCCGGTCCTGAGTTCGTCAAAGGCGTACCACATGCTGAACTCAAGAGCCGCGTTGGGATGCTGGGTGCATCCTTGACAGAGAAACGGGGCCAACTATACTTGCTACAAGTGGAGGTGTGCGCGAACGTTGCGTGGCGCCGATCCATGTAAACTGTTGCTTTACGTTGAATCGGTCAGGCGGATCCGCAGTTGTTCGGCCGCTGATTCTTCCGACAAGACGGGCCATTGGATGCGACCTACGTGTCGCGTCATTGTCTCTCGTGGCAATGCGTTTGGGGCATGATGAAATGGGCAGTCCAGGTATCCAGTCAGGTTTAGGGGATTAGTTGCACCCAAAGGCTGTCCACCACGCTTCAACCCACGTTTTTCTACGGCCATGGCCTCGAGAGGACGAGGCCATGGGGCGAACCTTTGACCCGCCTTCTAGCCGGTGCCGCGAACCGAGTTCTTTGTTCACTCTCATCGAAGGCGCTGCGATCGCGGGACACTGCGATCCGCGGAATCCGTCCCGACAAGGGTCGGGCATTACTGATTCCCTCTGCGTTTCGGTGCTTACTCTAGAACGGATCAAGGTGGAATGAACATGTTTTTGTTGACAATGGTTATGGCGCAGGCCACGTGGGCCATCCTGCACCTACTCCTGCCCGGCGCCATCGGCGCGATGATCGCCCTGATGGCGGGCTATCTGCTAAAACAGTGGCTGGGCCGTGCACGTTTGGACGCCGCGCGGAACGAAGCGGATCGCATCCTCACCGAGTCGAAGTCCGAGGCGGAAGTCCTCCGCAAGAAGGCCGAAGTTGACGCAAAGGCCGAATACCTCAAAGGGCAAGAGCGGCTTCGCCACGAATCCGACGAGATGCGGGCGGAGCTGAAGGAGATCGAAAAACGTCTCGCCAAACGGGAGGACAACCTCGAGGGGAAGCTCGACACGTTGGCCACCAAAGAGCGAAACCTGGAACAGGCACACAAAAAGCTCACTGCTCGAACGGAAGCGCTTGCGGTGCGGGAGCAGGAGGCGGTGGAGCTTGTTGCCCAGCGACGCGAGCAGCTCCTCAAGGTCGGTGGTATGACGATCGAGGAGGCCAAGCGGACCATCCTTGATGATCTCGGCCTCGAGCTCGACCACGAAAGGGCCGAAGCCATTGAGAAATCGGTTGCGGCTGCCAGGGACGAGGCGCTTCAGCGGTCGCGTGAAATCACTCTAACAGCTATCCAGCGTTACGCCGGGGACCACACGTGCGACAGCACGGTGTCCACGGTAGACATCCCGTCGGACGAGATGAAGGGTCGCGTCATCGGGCGCGAAGGTCGCAACATTCGCGCGTTTGAGAAAACAACCGGTGTGGACGTCATCGTCGACGACACCCCGGGGGTCGTAGTGGTCAGCGCGTTTGACCCGGTCCGCCGAGAGGTGGCCCGTCGTTCACTGGAGCGGCTGATTCAGGACGGGCGTATCCATCCCGGACGGATCGAGGGACTGGTCGAGCAGGTTCGCAATGAGGTTCAAGAGGAAATCGTCGCGGCCGGCAAGAAGGCGGCCTTGGAGGCGAACGTCGGCGGCCTGCACCGCAAACAGCTTGATCTGTTGGGGCGCCTCAAGTACAGGACGAGCTATGGGCAGAACGTTCTTCGACACAGCCTGGAGGTGGCTTTTTTGTGTCAGGCCATCGCCGACGAATTGGGCCTGGACGGGCGGTTGGCGCGCCGTTGCGGGCTGCTGCACGACATCGGCAAGGCCATCGACCATGAGGTCGAAGGAAGCCATCAGAAAATCGGCGCGGACCTCTGCAGGCGATTCAACGAGCGGCCGGAGATTCTCAATGCCATCGAAGGTCACCACGGTGACATATCAGCGACCAGTCCCTACACGCCGATCGTCATGGCCGCCGACGCGATCAGTGCCTCCCGACCCGGGGGACGGCGGGAATCGCTGGAACGCTACATCCAGCGTCTCCAGCAGCTCGAGGAGATTGCCAAGGAGCCTGCCGGCGTCAAGGAGGCTTTCGCAATCCAGGCGGGTCGTGAGATTCGCGTCATAGTGGATGCCAAGCGCGTGGATGATGCGACCGCGGCGAAGATCGCCCGTGATGTCGCCAAGAACATCGAAGAGCAGATGACCTATCCCGGCGAGATCCGGGTGACGGTTCTTCGTGAAGTTCGCGCCGTCGCCCACGCTCGCTAACTCGATGGCTAAGACCCGGTGGAATCGCCATGCAACTCAGGATTCTTTGCGTGGGGGACATCGTAGGCGCCCCAGGGCGGCAAGTTCTGCGCGAGGCGCTGGAAGTCATTGTCCCGCAGCGCAAGATCGACTGCGTGATCGTCAATGCGGAGAACGCCGCGGGCGGATCCGGGCTGACTCCGGCGATTTTCGAGAAGATCATCCACTATGGTACCGATGTGGTGACGCTCGGCGACCACATCTTCCGCCGTCGGCAGATCATCGAGGTCCTCGAGACGTCGGACAAGATCGTGCGTCCGGCCAACCTGCCCGCAGGGGCGCCGGGGCGGGAATACGCCATCTGCCTGACGGCGGCGAACCATCGGGTGGCCGTTATCTCGCTACTGGGTCGGACGTTTATGAAAATGCCGGCCAACTGCCCGTTCGCCGCCGTGGATCGGGTGTTGGCGGCGCTGCCGAAGGATGTCAAGATCATCGTCGTCGACATGCACGCCGAGGCCACCAGCGAGAAGATCGCCATGGGGTGGCACTTGGACGGACGGGTTAGCGCGCTTGTCGGAACCCACACCCATGTGCCGACGGCGGACGAGCGCGTTTTGCCCCATGGTACAGCCTATGTGACGGACCTGGGTATGACCGGACCCTACGACTCGGTGCTCGGGCGGGACAAGGAACGCGTGCTGAGCGTGATGATCAATGCGGTGCCGAAAACGCTGGACGTCGCCACGGACGATGTGCGCCTCTGCGGTGTCATCGTTGCCGTCGAATCCACCACGGGGCTTGCCACTGGCATCGAACGCATTCAGTTCAACGGAACTGCCGAGGCGTAGCCGCACCGCGACCAAAGCAGAACCGCGACCGTGAGGGAGCGGCCATACGTCCGTACCGCGACCAAAGCAGAGCCGCAACATGAGCGAGACGACCGAATCCCGACAACTGGAATGCCTCCTGCGAGGTTGTGACCACGTCTATACGGTGGAGGAACTCAGGCAACGCCTGGCCACTGGGAAGCGAATGCGCGTCAAGCTCGGGATGGACCCGACGGCGCCCGATCTGACGCTCGGTCACACGGTCGTTTTGCGGAAGCTGCGACAGTTCCAGGACCTCGGGCACAAGGCGGTCCTGATCATCGGCGACTACACCGCCAGGATCGGCGATCCGACCGGCCGGTCCAAAATCCGCCCGATGCTCACGAAGGAGGAGATCGAAGCCAACGCCAACACCTATCTCCAACAGGCGGGCAAGGTGCTCGATCTATCCGCGGACAAGCTCGAAGTCAGGCACAACAGCGAATGGCTCACGCCCATGACCTTCGCCGACGTGATCAAGCTGATGAGCCAGATGACCGTGGCGCGGATGCTGGAGCGCGATACGTTCGCGAAACGGCAAGCCGAGGGCAAGGAAATCTACCTTCACGAGCTGCTCTACCCGCTGATGCAGGCTCGCGACAGCGTGGCGATCGAGTCCGACGTTGAACTCGGCGGCACGGACCAGACGTTCAACAACCTTTGCGGCCGCGACCTCCAGCGAAACGCCGGGCAACCGCCGCAGATTGTCATGGTCATGCCCCTGCTGATCGGAACCGACGGCAGGGAAAAGATGAGCAAATCGCTCGGCAACTATATCGCCGTGGCCGATCCGCTTGGCGAGATGTTCGGCAAAGTGATGCGCATCCCGGATGAACTGATGCGCGACTACTTCAAGCTGCTCACGGACGCACCCGAGGCTGAAGTCGCGAGGTTGATCGATCCTGCAAAGTGCCACCCGCGCGACAGCAAGGAACAGCTCGCCAGGATCATCGTTACGCAGTACCACTCAGCCGGCGCCGCTGAAGCGGCCGCCGGCGAGTTTCAACGGGTCTACGGCGGCGGTGGCGGTGGATTGCCGGATGAGATTCCCGAGATAACGCTCCCCGCAGACAAACTCAGCGACGGACGGGTCGTGCCAATCGACCTGATCATCTGTTGCAACTTCCAAAAGACGCGAAGCGAAGCGCGGCGGTTGGTGGCCGAGCGGGGTGTCCGTTTGAACGGCCGGGTCATAGATGACCCCAACAAGCCCATCGCCGTCAAGACCGGCGACATCGTCCAGCGAGGCAAACGCCGCTTCGTCCGGTTGGTGTTGCCTTAGAGGTTATAACAATACGCATGTGGGACAGGCTTTCCAGCCTGTCTCTGGACCGACTGGAAAGTCGGTCCCACAGGTTTTGTTAGACGGTCTTAAGGAACCACACGCAAGCCGCAGCCCATGAGACTTCCCCCCATCCCCCATAGCGAACGCTACGTCGGGCTTTATGTCTATGACTTCGGGACACACGTTTCCGTCGGTTACACCGCGCAGGAGGTTCGTGTGCTGCGGGAGTCGGAGGCGCACCGCGACGGCACTGCGTACCATATCTACCGCGTCAGCGACACCGGCGGGTTCGAGCTGCAAGGGGTGCTCGATGAGCGCCTCACTGCGCAGGAGGCGATGTGTTTCCTTCGCGCGGACGGTGCGGCTGCCCGGCGGGACTACCACGCCCTGCGGGAAGCGGCTGATGGCGATCCGGTGCCCTGCGCCGTCGAAATGCAACTGGCGAAACTTTACACGTTCGATCCGCCTCACGTGACCGCACTGTTATATCCTGCTGCTGCCACGATCGCGATGGCCGGCTGGCTTACGCGGCACGCGCCCGATGTCGGCGATCGTGTCGTCGGGGGGATCGATGTCCACGCCACCGTGATGAGCTCGGACGGGGTTCGGATCGCTTCGTGCCAGGTTCCGGCACTGCTCGACTACCGCGATCGGTCGGCCGAGGACGTTCTGCGGACGGTCCAAGAACCGCTTCAGCGGTAGGAGTTGTTGAGAAGTATGTGGGACAGGCTTTCCAGCCTATCGGGTAGCTTCGTCAGCCTGGACATGACCGAATGGGCGCGCTTGTCCTGTTTGTTCGAGGATGACGGTATCGCCCGTGTGATCAACGAGTATTCACTGGTTGGCGGAACCCCACGATGATCACCGCGTCGAAGAGTTGCGTTGAGCGTATCCTTGACGGCTGTCGAACCCGTGGTAGAATACCGGTCGTTATCACTTGGGAGTACCTCTTATGAAGGAAGAAGATGTCAACGTATGCGAGCAGTGCGGAGCAAGTGTTTACAAGGAACACGTCCAATCTGGAATCGCGCAGTATAAAGATGGCAAGCTCTATTGTGCGCACTGCGTAACGGAATTTGAGCACAAACACGACGCCGTGGCGGACGATGCGATCGACGACTTTGCACCGATCGAGCTCGACAAGCCGAATAAGCGCGATCGTGGCGAAATCGACATGTCGAGCAGCCGCATTTCGACGATGACCGACACCCAGATCGGCAAATCCGTGAAGGACGAGGAGGAATTCAAGCGGCCGCTACAGCCCGACGGTAAGGGTGCCACGCGGTGTCGAACGTTCCACTGCAGGATCAGCGAAGGTGCCGTCGACTTCATGAATAAGCAGGTCAACGAATGGATCGACGGCCGTGAGGACATTACGATCAAGTTAGCGACCTCGGTCATCGGTATGTTTGAGGGTAAACACACCGAGCCGAACATCATCCTGACGGTTTTCTACTAGTGCTCTGTTATACCTCAACTGAGGGGTGGCATGCCCAAGCCTGTCGAAGACGGGCGCCGGCATGTTGAACGCTGCCAACAAGCATGTCCGACTCATGGCGGCGCTGCGCTTGGCCATGCCACCCAC
>JBARRC010000176.1:0-15148 GCA_049644045.1 Phycisphaerae bacterium | reverse complement strand
GTTTTTGACGACGCTGTTTATTGGGATGTCGGTGGTCTTCCATCACGACGAGCACCATGAAGAGGTGCATGCGCACTAGTCCAGGTCATCGACCGGTGACAATCCGGATTAGATCCCTGGATGGTCTTGTCGAAGGGAACCTAAAGCAGTAACAAAACCAGATGTGAAACCAGATGTGGGACAGGCTTTCCAGCCTGTCTCTTGACCGACTGGAAAGTCGGTCCCACAGGTTTTGATGCAGCCTCATTATACATTCGCCTTGCCCGGACAGCACGGGGCACTCGGGTCGTAAGGCGTGACTGCGATGGCGAAATCGGTTTCGGCGACCGGCCCCGTACGATCGCCACGAAGAGAAGGGTTGATTAACGATGAACAAGAGGTTTTCCAAGATCGCTCTGGGAATGATTACGGCGGGTGTCACGTTGATGTTTGTCGACGTCGCCACCGCCCAACCACCTGAGACCGGCGGCGGGGCGACTGAACACGCCACGGTGTCCGAGGAACACGCCACCTTTCTGACCACCGATGGCGCGCGGAAGCTCGGCGGCGCGATCGGTGCCGGGCTGGTCATCATGGGTGGTGGGGCCGGCATCGGGCGGATCGGCGGAAGCGCCGTCGAGTCAATGGCCCGCCAGCCCGAGGCTGCGGGCAGCATCAGCACGGCCATGATTATCACGGCGGCCATGGTTGAAGGGGCGACCCTGTTCGCGGTTGTCGTCGGCCTGTTGGCGGTGTTATAGCAGTATTGTAGTCGAATCAGTTGCGAATAACGTGAGAGTGTCGGCGGATGATGCAGACAAGACTTAGAGCGTCCAACAATCCCTTCTTGCGAGCCGCAGGCTTTAGCCTGCGCGGACATCCGCGCGGGCTGAAGCCCGCGGCTCACTTGCGCGGAGCACCGCGCGGGTTGAGACCCGCGGCTCGTCGGGTTGTGTTACGGAGTCTCGTTGCGGTCAGCCCGCTGGTGACTCCGGTCTCCGCGCTCGCGGCCGGCGAGGAGCATGGGGGCGGCAGCGTAAGCCCCTTCGCGGGTGACATCGGCAGCGCCATCTGGACCCTGATCATCTTCATCCTGGTGGTGTTCGTCCTGGGCAAGTTCGCCTGGGGACCGATCCTGCGCGCCCTGCAGAAGCGAGAGGATTTCATCAAGGATTCGCTCGAGCAGGCGCAGAAGCACCGCGAGGAGGCGGAGGCCCGGCTCAAGGAATACGCCGAGAAGCTCGAAACCGCGCGGGCCGAGGCGACGGCGATCGTCGACGAAGCTCGTCGTGACGCCGAGGTGGTCAAACGTAAGATTGACGAAGACGCCAGGGTCGAGGCGGCCGCCACTCTCGAACGCGCCAAGCGCGAGATCGGCATCGCAACCGACACGGCGGTCAAGGAGCTGTATACACTCAGCGCCAAGCTCGCGACCGATGCGGCCTCGCGCATCATCCGAAGGGAGCTGGACGCCAAAGGGCACGAACGACTGATCGCCGAGTCGATCGAAGAACTCCAGGAAGTGGGTTGCAACTAACTCGCTGGACCGAGAATCCCTTCTCGGTCCTCTCGGGGGTGCCGAGAGAGGATTCTCGGCACAGCACAGGACTTCAGGAAGCGGGTTGCAGCTAAACGATAGGTTTCGATCATGCCGGGTGTCGACGGGCAGAAATTCGCCATAGCACGCGTGTACAGCAAGGCCATGCTGCAGCTTGCGCAATCACACGGGGAGGCGGACTGGCTCTTGGATGAACTGCTGGACTTCGCAGCCCAGGTCGACAAGGACGCCGACCTCAACACGTTTCTGTCGAGCCCCAACGTTGATGTCGAGACCCGGCGCAAGACCCTCGAAAAACTGTTTCGGGGCAGATACAGCGACCTGTTCGTCGACTCGCTACAGGTATTGAATCGAAAGGATCGCCTGGGTCTTGTTCGTGCTGTGGCCGAGGCGTACCGACTGGCGCACGAGGAGCTACGCGGACGTGTCGAAGTCCATGTGCGCACCGCCGTGCCGCTCACCGATCCGCTTCGTGAGAAGCTCAAAGCCGTAGCCGCGAAACAGACGGGCAAGGAGGTGGATTTGGTCGAAACGCTTGACGAGTCGCTGATCGGCGGGCTGGTCGTGCAGATCGACGATCAGAAATTCGACGCCAGCCTCGCCACCCGGTTGAAGGGGCTTTGCAGCGCGATGCTCGACCGTGCTTCGCGCGAGATCCACAGCGGGAAAACGTATTTGGAGGAACGAGTCATCTAACGTACGCAGCGACGCGGCGAGCCGCGGGCTTTAGCCCGCGCGGTGCCCTGATCTGCCGGAATGCTATGGGGCAGTGTGCGACTTCGCATGAACTGAAAGCTGCGCATGCGGTCATGGAGCACACGCGACAGAATTCCTGTGAAGCTAGGAGTGTACGATGACGCTGGATGAGATCGTCGATCTGGTGAGCGGAGGAACGAGAATGACATGGGGAGAGTGGGATGCAGCAACACCAAGACGCCCAGGCGGCGTGTGGGTGGACCTCGGCGATGGGGAGCATCCTAATATTATCCCCGGCACCCGTAAGGGTCCAAACGGTATACAGCTCCTCCCAGATAGCGGAGGCAAACAGGTACCAGCACTGACGACTAAACAACGCGAAGAGCTTGATCTATGATCGTGCCCGCGCCGTAGGCTCCTGGGACGCTATGAGCTGGCGCGAAGCTCCGCGCGGGCTGAAGCCCGCGGCTCGCGAGGAAACATTCTTACTGGGCTCAAGAATCACAGACGCTGGAAGTCACAACCATGAAATTCAGAGTGGATGAGATCTCTTCCGTCATCACCGAGGAGATCCAGCAGTATCGCGGTGAGATTGACGTGGCCGAAGTCGGCCAGGTGCTTGAGCTCGGCGACGGGATCGCGCGAATCTACGGGCTCAGCAACGCCATGGCCGACGAGCAGCTCGAGTTCGCCAACGGTGCAATGGGCCAGGTCTTCAACCTCGAGGAGAACTCCGTCGGCGCGGTGATCCTCGGCGACTATCTCGGCATCAAGGAGGGTGACGAGGTGCGCCGCACCGGGCAACTGCTGAGCATCCCCTGCGGCGACAAGATGGTAGGGCGCGTCGTCGATCCGCTCGGTCGACCGCTCGACGGAAAGGGCGTGATCGAAACGCCGCAGCGCCGTCCGCTGGAGTTCAAGGCCCCCGGCATCGTGCAGCGTCAGCCGGTCAACCAGCCGCTTCAGACCGGCCTTAAGGCAATTGACAGCATGATCCCCATCGGTCGCGGGCAGCGCGAGCTCATCATCGGCGACCGCAAGACGGGCAAGACCGCCATCGCCATCGATACCATCATCAATCAAAAGGGCGGCGACGTAGTCTGCGTCTACGTCGCGGTTGGGCAGAAGGAATCGACCGTGGCCGGTGTCATCGAAAAGCTGCGCGAGCACGGGGCGATGGATTACACCATCGTGGTCAGTGCCTCGGCCTCAGACCCCGCCCCGCTCCAGTACATCGCACCCTACGCCGGGGCGGCAATGGCTGAGTATTTCATGTACAACCACGGGCGACATACGCTGTGTGTTTACGATGACCTGACCAAACAGGCCCACGCCTACCGCCAGTTGTCACTGCTGCTTCGCCGTCCGCCGGGTCGTGAGGCCTACCCCGGTGACGTGTTCTATTTGCACTCGAGACTCCTGGAACGAAGCTGCAAGCTGCGCGACGAGTATGCCGTGGTGCCCAAGGAGACGCCGGAAGATTGCCGTGATCGTTCGGTGACCGTCAAACACCCTGAAGGCTTAAGCGCGCCGAAAGAGCACCGACCCGACGATGTCGATGGGCTGTATCACCGTCCGGGCGGACTGAAGCGCGCCAAGGCATGGCTTGAGTCGTTGCCCGACAAGGATAAGTACCGCGTCCACTACTTCCTCGACAGCGGTGGATCGCTCACCGCCCTGCCGATCATCGAAACACTCGAAGGTGAAGTCTCAGCCTACATTCCGACGAACGTGATCTCGATCACCGATGGGCAGATCTACCTCGAGCCCGACCTGTTCTTCGCCGGCGTTCGGCCCGCGGTTAACGTCGGTATCAGCGTCTCGCGGGTGGGCGGCAACGCGCAGCGAAAGGCCATGAAGAAGATCGCCGGTTCACTGCGTCTCGACCTGGCTGCCTACCGCGAGCTTGAAGCGTTCGCCCAGCTCGGCACGGAACTCGACGCCGCCACGCAGCGGCAGCTCGACCGCGGCAAGTCCATGGTCGAACTTCTCAAGCAGCCGCAGTACACCCCCTACGCCGTGGAGGGCCAGATTGTCAGCATCTTCGCCGGAACGCAGGGACACCTGGACGATCTACCGGTCACCAAAGTGCTTGCGTTCGAGAAGGCCCTGCTGAAACACGTGGGCGACGAGTTCCCGGAGGTGACCACCGAAATCGCGGAAACGGGCGAGCTGTCCGACGAGCTGTCGGAGCGGCTCACCAAGATCATCACGGACTTTAAGGTCCAGTTCACGAAGGGTAACTGAGCAGCGACATGGCTAAACCCAGGGTCTTAGTCAAACGCCGTAAATCCGTTCGCAACATCCGCAAGATCACGCGGACGATGCAACTGATCGCCACGGCGCGATTCCAGGCGGCGCTGAACCGCGCGACGGCCACGAAACCCTATACCGAAAAACTGGCGGAACTGGTCTCCGATCTATCCGGCGCCGCCGAGGAAGTCCATCACCCCCTGATGCAGACGCACGAGGATGTCAAACAATCGGCACTGGTGACCATCACCAGCAATCGCGGCCTCTGCGGAGGATACAATGCCAGCGTCCTGCGGGCGGCGATCGAACATCTCGATGGTTTGACGGCCGGCGGATTCGAGACCGATGTACACATGATCGGGAAGAAGGGGATCGCGTTCTTCAAGTTTCTGCGCCGGCCGATGGTCGAGCGGATCACGCACATCAGTGACACCCCGCAGTTCGAGCAGATCGAGCCGATCGCCAACGCCCTGATGGATCGATTCGTCAAAGGCGAGATTGCCTCAGCGTACGTGGCCTACATGAACTTCGTGTCCGTCGGGAAGCAACGCCCCGTGGTGATGCCGCTGCTTCCGTTGACCCGCGAAGCTGAGGACGACGCCGCGCAACCACGCGCGGGCGGCCGCGCCGAATTCGAGTTCTCCCCGGAGCCGGCGGTACTGCTCGACGAGCTGCTGCCGGCCACCGTGCGCGTGCGGCTGTTTCAGTGCTTCACCGACGCGACGGTCAGTGAGCAGATCGCGCGCATGGTCGCCATGAAAGCTGCTACGGACGCGGCCGATGACATGATCAAGGCGCTGACGCGGCAGTACAACCGCGCCAGGCAGACGCAGATAACCATGGAACTGCTTGACATAGTTGGAGGAGCAAACGCGCTGGCTTAGCGAATGCGGAATGGTGAATTGTGAATGCGGAATGTCTGCTCCTGTTCGCGGTATTACCGAGCATTCGTTCCGTTTTGCGACGAGAATCGTCCAGCTGGTGAATTCCCTGCCTCGGACTGTTGCGGGCAATGTGATCGCCAGGCAGGTAATGCGAGCCGGGAGCAGTGTTGGAGCGAATGTGGAGGAGGCGCAGGCGGCCTCCTCCAAGAAGGAGTTTAGCCGACGGATGGAAATCGCGCAATCGGAGGCTCGCGAAGTTCTCTACTGGTTGCGAATTGTCGCGGAATGTGGACTGGTTCCAAAGATCGCCTGACAGACCTATTGCGAGAGGCCGACGAGTTGGTGCGCATCATTACAACAATAGCAAAGCGTTCTCGCGGTCGGTAGTGCGGTTTGCGGAGCATTTTCCGCATTCCGCATTCACCATTCCGCATTCTGAGCAACGGAAGATGGAGATATGGCAAACGACAATTACGGCACTGTTATTCAAGTCATCGGTTCCACGCTCGACGCACGGTTTCCGGAAGACCGGATGCCCAAGATCTATAACGCGCTGAGCGTCGAGGTCGAACGACCCGTGCACGGCTTCACCACCACAGAGACGCTCTGGTGTGAGGTCGCCCAACACTTGGGCGGGGGGCGCGTGCGCGCCGTGGCACTGGGCTCGACGAACGGTCTGCAGCGCGGCGTGCAGATTCTGGATACCGGCCAGCCCGTCGCCGTCCCGGTCGGTGAGGTGACGCTCGGGCGGGTGTTTAACCTCGTGGGCGAAACCATCGACGGCCGCGGCGACATCGAGGCCAAGGAGTTCCGCCCCATCCACCACGAGCCGCCCGAACTCTATGATCTGACGCCCAAGACTGAACTGTTCGAGACCGGGATCAAGGTGATGGATCTGCTTTGCCCGCTCGTCCGCGGCGGCAAGGCCGGCCTGTTCGGCGGTGCGGGAGTCGGCAAGACCGTCATCATTCAGGAGCTGATCGCGCGCCTCGCCCGCTTCCACAGCGGCTATTCCTGCTTTGCCGGTGTCGGTGAGCGGACCCGCGAAGGCAACGACCTGTGGCTCGAGATGCAGGAGGCCAAGATCGGCGACACGGGCAAAAGCGTGATTGACCAGACGGTCATGGTCTTCGGGCAAATGAACGAGCCGCCAGGCGCGCGTCTTCGTGTGGGCCTGTCCGCCTTGACCATGGCTGAGTATTTCCGCGATCAGACCGGGGCTGACACGTTGCTGTTCATCGACAACATATTCCGCTTTTCGCAGGCGGGTTCCGAAGTGTCGGCGCTTTTGGGCCGAATGCCCTCGGCCGTCGGCTACCAGCCAACCCTCGGCACCGAAATGGGCGCGTTGCAGGAGCGCATCACTTCGACGAGCCGGGGTGCGGTGACCAGCATCCAGGCGATCTACGTACCGGCCGACGACTACACCGATCCGGCACCCGCGGCCGCCTTCACCCACCTGGACAGCACGGTCAACCTCGAGCGGGGCATCGCCGAAAAGGGTATCTACCCGGCTGTCGACCCGCTGGCATCGACCAGCCGCCTGATCGCGCCCGAGTACGTCGGCGAGCAGCACTACGCCATCGCCCGGCGCGTGCAGCAGATTCTGCAAAGATACAGGGACCTCCAGGACATCATCGCGATTTTAGGCGTTGATGAGTTGAGCGAGGAAGACAAGATGACCGTTGCCCGCGCCCGGAAGATCGAGCGGTTCCTCTCGCAGCCGTTCTTCGTGGCCGAGCAGTTCACCGGCTTCGCCGGAAACTACACCCCGCGCAAGGAGACGATCCGCTCGTTCGAGGAGCTGTGCGAGGGTAAATGGGACCACCTGCCCGAACAGGCGTTCATGTACGTCGGGACCATCGAGGAGGCCGCCCAGAAAGCGGAGAAGCTCGAGAAAGGATAGATGCGAGGATTACGAATTACGAATTACGAATTGCGAATTACGAAAAAAGACGAGGATAACCCGAGAAGATCAGCTCAACCAAGCGAATAGGGCTGACCACTGATAGCTCTCTACAATGCCTATATCCAACACATTTCAATGCAGCGTCATTACGCCGGAGCGTAAGGTTCTTGAATGTGATGCCACGTTCGTGTCGTTCCCGGCGCATGACGGTGAGATGGGTGTCCTGACCCGCCGCGCACCGCTGGTGTGCAAACTGGGGATCGGCCTCTTGCGCGTCGAGACGCTCGATCCGAACCGCGACCGTGAGGGAGCGGCCTCTGCCCGCGAGGGTCCGTACCGCGGCCGTGAGGGAGCGGCAAAGGCGAAGCAACGGGTACTCTTCATCGACGGCGGGTTCGCCCAGGTCCTCCACAACCGCCTCACCATCTTGACGGAGCAGACCCGCGAGGCGACGGACCTCGACGCGGGCGCCGCCAAACAGGCCCTCGTCGAAGCCCGCGCCATAAAGATCACCGACGACGCGTCCTATACGGTCCGCAGCAACGCCATGAAGCGAGCCCGGATTCAACTCAAGCTCGCAGAGTCCGGAAACTAAAGAGCGTATAACAAAACCGAGCGGCAACCCATCGGCAATATCAGCCCTTTTGCGGTCAGCGCGCCCTCCCTCGTTTGTCGTTTCGAATACCTGCTGCGTGAAGCGCTTCGCAGGCGGCGGCAGACGCTCGATGGGCAATCAGTTCACGAAGACCAGTCAGGGAAATGACGCGGTCTGTTATTGACGGGTTCCCGGGAGTGCTTGGTACGATAAGGGTCGCCACTGATCTGGTGAAAGCTCACTGCTTCGCCGACAACTCGAGGACGTCTTTGCGGACGTCGTCGTAGCCCAGACCAAGGCTATCAAGCGTCTTGAAGGCAACGCTGCCGCGTTCCTTCAGCAACGCCAGCAGCAGATGCTCGGTGCAGAGCTCTTCACCTTCAAGCTGTTGACACTGCCCGACAGCGATGGCCACGACGTTCTTGAAATGGGGGGTGCCCGGAAGCCGCCCGAAGACCCAGGTCTCCTCCATTCGCTTTTTGATGAGCCTGTCGACCTCGTCGCGGAGCCTTTTCGTCGTGATCCCGCGTTTCGCGAGAACCGCGGCTCCGATGCCCGTCCCCTCCTGCTGAATCGCCAGCAGGACGTGCTCGGTCCCGACATATTCCTGGTCGTACTCCCGCGCGACCTGATTGGCGAGCTTGATCACCTTGGCCACGCGATGACTCGATTTTGGGAGCATGGATCCTCGGATCAGAAGCGTCTGCGGCGCAGCCACATCCATGAGACCGTGCCGAACAGCAACGGGACCATCCCGAGGCTGCCGCACGGTGCGGCCGAACCGCCTGCACCTTCGGGCGTTGTCCCTGGCAGATTCGGCTCACCCGGGTCAACGACGGCAATTCCCGGATGCACGGTGATCGTTCGGCTGGTCGGGCTCGTGAGGGTAGTGCCTCCAGTCGTCACCGTCGTGACGGTGGCTGCGATTTGTGCATAAAGTGGCTTGTCGCTGTTATTGATGTACGTATACGGCACGACGAGGCTGGTGGCGCGCGTCCCGTCATGCAGGACCCAGAGCACGGACTGTAGCGTCCCACTAAGTGTGGTGGCGTCGATGCTCAGCTCCACCTCGAACGGCGAGGTTCCCTCGGACACATCCGAACCCGTCGTACCAGGCACCCCTACGATGATTTGAATCCCGCTGCCTCCGATCATGCCGCCGTCGTCGTCGACATCCGACCCGTCTACGCGGATTTGCACCGCCGCCGATCCCGCGTTGCCATCGACATCGTACATGGTTAAGCACGCGGTGAACGTCCGGGTCTCGCCCGGCGGAACGACGTATGTATAGGTGGCGGAAGTCGTCGTCGCATCGACCGTAACGCCGTCATCAACATCGAAATCCCACGTCGTTCGCGTCTCGTCGATCTTGATCTCACTGACGGCATTGCCGTTGAACTGAACCATGAGGGGCGACGTACCAGAGCGCGGCGAGACAGCGATCGTCGGGGCCGGTCCCCGGGCCGGCTGGCTGTCGTCGCCTCCACCCCCTCCGCCACCTTCAGAATCGATGGCAGTGCCGAAGGAGTAGCGACCGATGGAACTCCGACTATAAATCGCGAAGCACTTCCTCGCCTCGGAAGGGGGGTCAAAACCGACGCTCTGCCCGCTGCCCGGTCCACAATCCCCGCTACAACCAACATACAAGACGCTCACGCCCGAGGGCAGCGTCTCAGGCATGCTTGATTCGCAGTTGAGCTGTGACGTGTCGTAGCAGACCTCATCCTCGGGAACAAAACCGAAGTCATTGTCGCTCTCGACCACGAGGAATTCATCCGTGCCGACACCTGCCCGCCAAAGAAGCGTTGTACCCACAACGGTGACATTCGTCGGCACATCGGGCCAGGTCAGGCCGCCGTTGTCCAGGCTGTCTCGAGCGGCCCGAACGGCACGCTCCGCGTTCACCCGCCCGTACCCGTAGGTCAAACTCCGGTCGGTGATCCCGTTATACCATGCGTCCAGGGGACTGACCTTATCGCAAGTGTGCTCCATGATGAGCCGAACGTCAGTCGCCGTCAGTTGAGGGTTCACGGATAGGATCAGTCCGGCGACCCCTGCGGCGATCGGGCAAGCCGCTGAGGTTCCGGCGAAGTTCCCGGTATACTTGCCGGTGGGATCGATCTCAGGGCCGAGGATGTGACCTTCGAACAAAGTATCCTCATTGAGCCCAGCGACGTTATATCCCTCTTCGACCTTGTCCTCCCCGTCCTCGTTGTCCGTGGTCGCGATGAGCGAGTCACCCGGAGCGAGAAAGTTCAGCTCGGGTCCATAGTTGCTGAAGCTTGATCGACCGTCGCGGTCGTCGCTGGAACCGACCCCTATCACCGCCGGAAGCGTTGACAGCTCAAAGCCCGGGACGTTCTCAGCTCCCTCATTGCCGGTGGCAAAAACGATTACCATGCCAAGCGGATCCGTGCCGCCAGGCCCGTCCAGATCCCGGCCCTCGCGAAAGGCGGTCTCGATGGCGTCCTCGATAACCGCCGGGTCAGGCCCGGTAATACCCCAACTGTTAATGTGGACATCGACACCCTGCTCCAACGCAAATGTGTACGCGCTGGCAACGTCCACATCGGTCACGGAGCCGAACAGCCCGCGGGAGACCGTGAAGCGGGAACGGAACGAAACGCCTCGTACGCCGAGGCTGTTCCCCGCAGCCACAGCGAGTCCCATCACCGCGGTAGCGTGAGCGTCACCCTCCTGTTTGGGCCGCGGGTCGGTGTACCCCGGGTCGTCCGGAGGCAGCGCTATGTCCTGCCCGGTCCCAATGTAGTTGTCCTTGAGGTCCTCATGGTCGACGTCACAGCCGTCGTCGAGCATACCGAACAGGACACCCTCGCCATCCGCGATTCTCCAGGCTTCGGGTGCGTCGATATCGGCGTCCTCCTCTCCTCCAAGTTGACCGGTGTTGTCGAGGTGCCACTGTTCATCAAAGAACTCGTCCGAGGCAACAACCTGGCAACGCTCGGCAACACGACGGAAGTTCGGCTGAGCCCAGAGCGTGCGGTGATCGGCCACAAGCTGCTCCGCGCCGAGCACCTCGTCGTTTCCATCGTCGATGGGCCGCACGATGTATACGTCGTGCAACCGGTGCATCGCCTCCAGCTCAGCCAAACCGTAGTCGCCCCAGAGCTGTTGCCGCTGATCCGACGGGAGATCGGCGCGGAGCTTGACGACGATCGTACCCGTTGAGATGAGCGGGCTTTCAACCCCCGCGAACCGGTAGACAGGGCGAGCCTCTTCGACGGCGTCGTCTGCCAGCAACAGACCACGGTCAACATCTCCCGTGTTGGCTACCCGCAGTATCTTCACGGGCGCATTCGGCGCCCCCTCCATGTTCTCCACAATCCCAATACCCGCCGCCTCCAGCCGCCGCCGACCGGCCTCAGCGTCATCGCGCGATCGGAACACGACGCCGAGTTCAGAGTGCGACCTCATCAACCGCACCTTTCTTCCGTCTCGCAATATGTAGAACCGATCCTGCGCGATCGCCCCGTCCGCCAGCGCGCCCGCAAACAGCACACCGACCAGAACGCGGGCAAACCACCGTGGATTACCGCACACTGTACGCATGGACATCATTACGAAGCTCACCTTCCAAGCTGATTTCGCGCTTGTGTCGTTTTCGGCACTAGGACGCTCACCAGCGGCCGCATTACCCCAACCAATGCTATCACCTGAGGTTATTGTTGGGAACGCCAGATTACGTGTCAAGCACGGGTTCCCCAGGCTGATCCCCGTTACTGCACCCGCCCCACTCACATGCCGGCCCGCCGGGCGATCATTTTTCCCTCGCCGACTCATACGCTTCGATCCAGGCGTCATGCACAGCCGGATCGAACATAACCCAGCGCACGAGCGACGGCATCGCGTGCTGCTTTAGCTGCTCCCGGACCGTCGCAATCGCCACGCGAGCCGCCTCCACAAGCGGATACCCGTACGCGCCGCAGCTAATCGCCGGAAACGCAACCGTGTCACAGTCGTGCTCGCGCGCGAGCGTCAGCGACGACCGGTAACATGAAGCGAGACGTTCCGCTTCCCCCTCACCGCCCCCAACCCAGACCGGTCCCACGGTGTGAATCACGTACCTTGCCGACAGCCGATAACCTCGAGTGATCTTCGCCTGCCCGGTCGCACAGCCGCCAAGCGTTCGACACTCCTCCACTAACTCCGGTCCCGCCGCCCGGTGGATCGCACCATCGACCCCGCCACCGCCCAGCAATGTTTCATTGGCCGCGTTGACGATGGCATCCACTTCCTGCGTGGTGATATCACCCTGAGCAATCTCAATCCTGCCCATCCGCGTAGCCTCCCGTGTTGCCCATAGCATCAGTCGGACGCCCACCGGCGCGGGTCGGGCGGATCAACATCGTCGCATCAACCAACCCGCTGCGCCGGTGTTCGACGTACGCAAGGATCAGTCCACTTGGTATGTCGCGATGCCGGAGCTTGTGACACCGTTCAAACGCCCGCCAGTGCGGCGGCCCCCGCAGCGTCGCAGACAGGCGCTTTAGAAGCCCTCCAAGGCGTTTCGGCTCGACACGCAGCCCATCGTAATCGAAAGCATCCCCGGCTGCACGTCCAACACCCCAAGTCGCCACCAACGGTTCAAGGATCGCACGCCAGTCCGACTCACGCCGATCCGGCACGTCGCGCTCGGGAAAGACGTGTCGTCGCTCCAACCGCAGAATGACGGTTGCTCTCCAACCGCCTTCCAGCCTCAGCGTCGAGAAGTACTTCCCGTTGCGGAGCAGCCGTCGATCACGGGTACGTGCCAGCCGCGCGGCATTCGAAGCCGCAGCCCGCGCGAGCCTCGTCAACAACCGGCGTTCATGTGACGGTTGGCCGGTGCATTGCACCATCGAAGGACGCCGCGCCAGATAGCTGCGCAAAAACCGCAGCCGCTCCCCTCGCGTTGCGCGACGGTGAAAATACTGGTCGAGCTGTACCAGCGAGCCCACGCTCCGTCTCACGGAGGCCGGGCGGCGCGTGACACGGGCTGAATGAACGTCAACAAACGCGGGTCCGAACTCACCTGTAGTCGCGCCGCGCACGAGGATGTTGTTTGCATGACCATCACCGTGCACGAAACCGCGTTCGTGAGCCGTGGAAAAAAACCGGGCCACGGCGTCGATCAAACCAGCGGCAGCCACACGACGCTCCGGCGGGGAAACGCCTCCGACAATTCGCTCCCACACATCCGGCAGGTTGACCGCACCGTCCAAGCCCTCCGACAGGAAAACCCAGCGCGATGGGTGGCCACGGTGCACCCCAAATGCCAGCGGGCGAACCACGGGAACGCCACGGGCCTCCGCGTCGCGCGACGCCCGCCATTCTCTCTTAGCAGCCCCGCCGACGATCCGCCTTTTAAGGTGGTCCAAAAAGCGGCCTTCATCGAAGACCTTCGCAAACACGGTCCGGTTCCCGAAAGTCACGCGCCAGGTCTTCCGCGCGCGACCTATTTTGACGCATTCGGCCCGCGGATCATCTTCCAGGGTGAACCAATCCGGCAATGTTGGGT
This sequence comes from Phycisphaerae bacterium, assembly GCA_049644045.1. Classification (GTDB taxonomy): domain Bacteria; phylum Planctomycetota; class Phycisphaerae; order UBA1845; family UBA1845. Next base: position 1,756 of record JBARRC010000176.1, on the reverse strand, counting down.
CGAACAGCCTCTCGTGCCAACCGTCGCGCACGCACCAGTCGTCCCGCCCACGGCGAAAGCGAACCGTCGACTTGCACGCCCGCTCGGAATCAACCGGCGGGTAACTGACTCTTGTCACGTCGGTGGGCATCGTCCAAGGAAGACCGTGTCCACACTGCGCGCCGACCACTCCCGTAAGTTCGCTCGCTGCAGCCGTGGAATCGATGCTATTCTACTGCCGAGCTCAGGTCCGGGCCAATGGCGCCGAGACGCTCATAACCGCTGTGGTCCGTGACAGTTCAGGCGGCCTTGGAGTACATGAGGCCTTGGATCATTTGGCCCTGGGTGGCATGGGCAAGGACCGCTCCTCGATCACGCTTCGGCGCGGGCGAGGACTTCCCGAGGCGGTCCTTGCCCGTGCGCGTGGCAAGACTGCTGTCTGCACGGGCAAGCTCCGTTTTCGCGCCTCCGTACGAACTCCTCACGGGCGGATGTCCACCGGGTCAGGCTGCATGACACCTCATCCGCTTGCCCATGCCACCCTCGCCGGTAGCGGGGTGTTACCGCTCACGCTCACGAAGCCGTCTGACAGCGCCGCGCGCGTTAGCATCCGAGGGATCAAGCTCGACCGCCCGCTCGTAATGCGTGAGCGCCTCGTCCAAGCGGCCAACTTGTTCCAAAGCCACGGCCAAGTTGTAGTCCACGCCCAGAAGCGTTGGCTCAACCGCCAGCGCCTTTTGGTAATGAGCGATCGCCCCGGCATAGTCACCCTGAAGCGCCATCGCCTGAGCCAGGTTGTTGTTCGCTTCCGCCGATTCGGGATGCCCCGCAACTGCCCTTTGAAAGTACTTTGTCGCGCCCGCAAGATCATCCTCTTCAGCCAACACCACCCCGACGTTCATCCACGCCATTGCATTCAGACGTTTTTCATCGTGCACCGGCCAGTTGACGACAACCGCCACAACGGCCGCAGCCAACGCCTGCCACGCCAGAGTTCGCCAGGCGCCCGATCGAACGCCGCGCCACGCCTCCACGCAACCAGCGGCTGCAAACAGTATTAAAAGCGGGACCAACGGGTACCGATACCGGGCCATCACGTAGAAGAGCGCCACGGCCAGTGCCATCGACACGATCAGGGCATGATAGACCCACAATCGCCGACGCTGAGGCCATGTGGCAAGCACCCCAACGGCCGCGAGCGGACACAAGACGCCGAAATGCCACACCGACCCCAGCACGCGTAGTGTCACCGAGTAGTCCTCGTATACGTATTGACTCTCCGCGTCGGACACCTCATAGCGGTTCCACACCATCAGCATCTTTTTGGCCATCAGCTTAAGCCACCACGCCGGCTGGGCTCGAATGTCGCTTACGGCACGGGACATCCAATAGCGCGACACCTCTCGGGCGGAAAGCTCGCGCCTCCGATCCAGTTCTGCCAATCGTGTGGCGTCTCCGCGCTCGAACGCCGGCGTCTCGTGGCCGCGAACCAGCGGCTGATACCGCCCGTCCGCACCGCTGTGGTTTCCGATGTAGAAGTTCGGACCGGCCTGAAACGTCGAAATCGACCACTCGCCGCCCACCACCCGGTTCCGCACACCCACCGGCAGCAGGACCAGGCTCACGCCGAGCACCAAGCCTCCCATCGCGGCAAACCCGGGTCGCAGCCCCCTCTTCCTGCATGTCAAAACCACCCACACCAGCAGAAGCACAAGCCAGACCATCGCGTTCTCACGCACCAGGACCGACAGTCCCGCCAGCACCCCGACGACCACGG
>JBARRC010000175.1:0-4039 GCA_049644045.1 Phycisphaerae bacterium | reverse complement strand
GCTACGATCTCAGTAGGACGACAGAATGACACGATGCCACAAAACATGGTCACACCCCGGGGTTCCCGATACCCGCTTGAAATTGGGCGCCCGGTTGGGTAGCATAGTGGTCTAAGCTCGGGCGGTTGGGGAGGGTGGCCGTCATTTTTATCGGACGTGCACCAGTCTTTGGGCGACACGTCCGTCTTTCAGGCTTATGTTGCGGTACTTATCCGGATCGTCGGGCGGTGGGGCACGCAGCTACATTGAGGACTCGGGGATTCTCTTGCAGTTGCCTGCTGTCGCCCTTCGTTGGACTTCTCTCACCTTCTGCTAAGCCTGTCGCAGATGTCGCTCGACGAGCCGGATGGCCAAACTGAGTATCACCGCCATGACAGCCGCTGGGACGGCACCGAGCAGTGTCAGCCGTGGGTCATTTCGGGCCAGTCCTCGGCTGATGAAGTCGCCCAGGCCGCCGGCGCCGATGTACGTCGAGAGCGTGGCGATGCCGACGGTCCAGACCGTCGACGTGCGGATGCCGGCGACGATCATGGGCAGGGCCAGCGGCAGCTCAACCATCCACAACCGCTGCCTACCGGACATGCCCACCCCGTCCGCAGCCTCGATGATCTCGGGGGACAACTCCTTCAATCCGGTAAACGTGTTCACCACGATCGGCAGTAGCGCGTAGAGCACAAGAGCGGTGACGGCCGGAGTCGCGCCGAGTATGCCGTAGACCGCAAAGAGGAAAGCCAGCATCGCCAGGCTGGGGATGGTCTGCATGATTTCCGTCGCACTCAGTACGAGGGGCGCCGCAGCGCGGTGACGGTGAATGAGGATGCCCGTCGGAACACCGATCAAGATGGCGATCACCATCGCTAGGGCTGTCAGGCCAAAGTGCTCGAACACCTTTTGCCACAACTCCGCCCGCCGTGCCGCAACCATGGCCCAAATGCTGACAGTGCCGTCTATTGTTACATCCGCTCGACCGGACGTCCGGTGCGGACTACCCGCGCCTCGCGATTCGATCCAATCGCGCGCCACCTTCGCCGGTGTACTCTTCAGCTCATCTACGGTGTGGTTGAGCCTGCGCATGGTGCGATCGTCGATGGTCCCAGCTAAGACGGCCAGCAGGTCGCGAATCTCAGGGTGGTCGTGCAGCAAGGCATGTCGGATTACCGGGGCTGCGTCGTAAGGAGGAAAAAAGGAGCGATCGTCGTGTAGGACCTTCAGCTTGTACGCCGCGATGCGTCCGTCCGTGGCAAACGCGCAGATCACGTCGACCTGCCCGTCCGCCAGCGCCTGGTACATCAGGCCAGGATCCAAGTCAGCGGTTTGTCCGAAGTCAAAGCCATACGCACGGCGAAGGCCGGGGTAGCCATCCGGGCGTTCCATAAACTCTGCGGTGAATCCAGCGGATAGCTGCCCCGCGACATCGGCGAGGTCGCCGATCGTCTGCCAACCGTGCTCGTCAGCGTGCCCAGCGCGTACCGTAATGGCGTAAGTATTGTTGAACCCCATCGGCGGCAGCCACTGAAGGTCAAACTGCTCGCGGTACGCCTTTGCGACAATGCGGAAGACCTCATCGCGATCGCTTAGCGGATCGGTTTTGAGCACGTTAAGCAGCGCAGTGCCCGTGTATTCGACGTAGATGTCCAACTCGCCGGTAACCAGAGCCGCGTGGCAAACACCGGTGCCACCGAGCCCGAACTTCCGCTCCACTCGCAGATCCGTGTGCCGCTCGATGAGCTGAGCGACGAGCTCGCCGAGGATCTCCTGTTCGGTGAAGTTCTTCGACCCAATTCGTACAACGTCCGCCGCGGGGACTGTAGGGGTGAGCGCTGCACAGCAAACTCCGGCAAGCAGCAAGCGGCGCAACAGCCAGGCCGCAGTTGAGGGTTTATAACGTCGAACGATCATTGTGTAGCCAGTAACTCAAGCTGTGCCTTGGGTTTCGAGAAGAGATCCTTGACGAACCCGGTCGCAGGTTCCGCCAAGATCTCACGCTTGGTGCCGACCTGCTCTAGTCGCCCTTCATGCATGACGGCGATCCGGTCTGCCAAGGTCAGGGCCTCGAAGATGTCGTGCGTCACAAAGACAATCGTCTTGCCCAGCTCGCGTTTGATCCGCAGAAGCTCCTGTTGAAGGACATCCCGGGTGATAGCGTCCAGGGCGCCGAACGGTTCATCCATCAGCAAGTACGCGGGATCGGCGGCAAGTGCTCGGGCCACGCCGACGCGTTGCTGCTCCCCTCCCGACAAGTCCCCAGGGCGACGGCGTCCGTAGACCACCGGATCAAGCTCGACGAGCGACAGCATCTCGTGCGCGCGGGCCGTGCGGCGTTCGGAGGGCCAGCCCAGAAGCTTCGGGATGATTGCTACGTTCTGTTCGATCGTCATGTGGGGAAAGAGTCCGATCCCCTGAAACACGTATCCGATGGATCGTCGGAGCGGCAGGATGTCGTGTTGAGTCACACAGCGACCGTCCACGGTCACCGCTCCCGACGTGGGCTCGATCAGGCGGTTGACCATCTTCAACGTCGTGGTCTTGCCGCAGCCGGACGACCCAAGCAGGACCAGCGTTTCGCCATCCTGAACTTCGAGCGACAGATCCCGCACGGCGTGGCTGCGCCCCTCGTCGAACGTCTTGGATATGTTCGTCAGTCGAATCATGTGAACTCGCAGAAAGCCGACGCCGCAGCGCCATGAGGCCATCTGTCTCGGGCGAGAAAGCCGGTGAACCGGGAGGGCGGTCGATAGGGTCTTGCCCTCGGTCGCCGAGGCCGGGTGCTGCCCGAGACCACGGTTTGCGATCATAAGCATCGAACGGGCTGGATGCCAGATTGGCGTTACAAACGCCCCAGATAATTTGCACGCAAACGAACTCTTGGCGCGACCCGGGTGTGTTCTGGTAGTAGCATGGGTAACGCAAGTGCTTTCCACGCCATAGGTTGCGCACGCCGTCGCCATCCTCCGCTGTTACGGTTGACACATAATAAATAGCACCCTAGCATATTGGGTCGTAACTATCGGACGGAGTGCTTGTCTCGGAAAGGGCCAGCTTGGGAACCACACTCAGCATGGAAAACCAGATCGTCGCGGCGATTCGCCGGATCATGCGCGCCGTCGATCTCCATTCTCGGCGGCTCGCTGAGGAGCATGGGCTGACCGGACCGCAGCTAGCGACCCTGCAAGCTGCGGCTAACCTGCGCGAGTCCTCGCCCGGCACCCTCGCCCGAGCGGTCCATCTTAGCGGGCCAACGGTGACGGGCATTCTCGACCGGCTCGCCAGAAGAGGGCTCGTCGAGCGAGCCCGGGGCGGGCAGGACCGCCGTAGCGTAACGATCACGATCACTCGGCGGGGGGAAGAGGTCCTGGCTGCGGCTCCATCGCTCCTACAAGATCGGTTTCGCGCGGAACTGGCGAGGTTGGAGGAGTGGGAGCAGACCACGATCCTGGCAACGTTGCAGCGTATTGCGGCGATGATGGACGCGGAGTCCCTCGATGCCTCGCCGCTACTGGTGCCTGGGCCGTTGGATGCGGCCACCCAAGGGGCGGCACCGGTGACGTCGCCGACTGAGCCCGCTTGCGAAGGCGACGACTCGAGGGCGGTAGGTAAACAGACGTCGACAGTAGCCTGACGAACCCCAAAGGAGTGTTTGCATGACCGTGGCGACGAGCACGCATATTGGACAACGAAGCACGCTACACGACGACCTCCGAATCGCGCTGCCCCCAGCCGATCTCTCGCTGACGCAGGACGAAGAGTGGTGCGTAGTTCGGCTGAACGGCGAGTGGCGTGAGATTCGGCTCCATGACTACGATGAACTGTTCTCCGTGCCCGGTCTGTACGAACACCTCATTTACGACATCCTGAAGTGCGACTCTCCCGCGAGGATTCGGAAGCTCTTGGAGGCCGAGCTGGCCGCAAGTGGCACACAGGCAGGCACGCTACGAGCGCTTGATCTCGGCGCCGGAAACGGCATGGTTGGCGAAGAGCTTGCTGACATGGGTGTCGAGTTCATAGTCGGCGCGGACATCATCGAGGCGGCCGCCGAGGC
>JBARRC010000174.1:0-3503 GCA_049644045.1 Phycisphaerae bacterium | reverse complement strand
GTCTCAGGATAGCGTTGCGCCAGGCGACCCGTGGCTGCGGCGGACACGATCACGCGCAACTCCAGTGCTCGCTCGGCGCAGGCGTCGGCGATTCGAGCCAGTGGGTTCCGGGTCTTGTGCCGGCTCGACACGACCGGTTTGCAGCGCGTGGCCACGTAACGCTGCTCGTCCGGGTGAAAAAACAGGCCGCCACGTGTTCGGAAAACCCGCGGTTCAACGTCTCGAACGCGAAGCTGCGTCAGCGCAGGTGATGAGACCCACACCGACACACCGGTGACGCCGATCTCACCGTGCAACCGATCCAGGACGGTGCCGAGGTCTTCGTCGAGCAGATCCCAAGGATACGCGGTAAGAAATACCTGGAGCGTCAAGAGAACACCTCCTGCCCCGTTGGGACCAACTCATCATAGTGATGAAAGGGCATCTCGCTCAACCTCGTTGGACGTGAACAAGCGGGAGCATTTCACTGTTTGATCCGGGCACAGCCAAGAGGGCAGCGCCTTGAAGCTACGGGGACGACTCGAAGCGGTGAACGGATACGGCAGGCCGCGGAACGCCTCGACGGCGTAGGAAATGTCGACGAAGTTGATGATCTGGTCGGGAATGTCGGGAGCCGAATCCGCTAACGTCTTGGTCGGCGCGCCGGGCAAGTTCCTGAATTTGTCGACCACGGCTGAGATGTCGTCGAAACTGGCATTACCATCCGGTGGGCTACATGGTGTCACCGAGCAGTCACCGACCACGTCGCCCCAGAGGCCCGTGATGATCGTCAACGGTGCCGAGTAATTGCTCTCGGCGGCCGCGTAGCAGACTTCGTGGATCGCCTGGACCTCATACAGTGCACCGGGCACGATGACGTCACTATAGACGTGCAGTAGACCCACCGCGCCCCAATCCATGTAGACCGGCTCGCCCGTCAATCTCGCGCCTTTGAACGTCGGGGGAGGCGCGGAGCCGGGATTACCCGACGATTCGGAGACGTCAGAGGGCGTGTCGATCCACAGGTGTGTTCCCTCAAGCGCTTCGAACGCCGCCGGCAAGTCGGTCAGCGTGATCCGCAGCGCCGTCTGCTCGCCCGGATTCCCCGGCACCAGCGAGAGGTAGCGGTTCTTGGCGACCGCGGCGGGCTCCGCCTCGGGAGCCTCGGCGATCACCGGGCACTCACACTCGTCGGGGATGCCATTACCGTTATCGTCGGCGCTGGTGCCCTCGGCGATGTCCTGATAGTCCGGGATGCCGTTGTCGTTGCAGTCCGCCTCTCCCGAAGCGGCGAGAGCGTCAAGCACGCCATACCCGCGCACGTATATCGGGTCGAAGGTCCCGTTGGCCACGTAGTAATCGGCCGTGTCGAAGAGACGGCTTCGCAATTGATCCACCGTCCATTCCGGATAGGCCTGCGCAAGGCAGGCAACGGCCCCGGCCACCAGCGGCGTCGAGAGTGACGTGCCGCCGGCACCTAAATAGTCGGTATCGACGTAGGGGTCCACGGTCCGCGTGTTGACGCCGCGGGCGAGCAGTTCTGGCTTGACCCGCCCGTCGGCCGACGGGCCGTCGGAGCTGAACGAGGCAATCGCACCCGTATCGTCAACCGCACCGCAGGTGATGACTTGGAGGGCGTCGGCGGGCGCGCCCAGGTGCGACGTGGCGGGGTCGGTGTCGTGACCCCTGTTGCCGGCCGCGGTGCAGCAGTAAACGCCGTTGGCGGTCGCGGTGTTGACGGCAATCGTGGTCACCGCGGTGAGGCCGTCGAGATCCGCCTGCGTGTACCAGTCACTATAACTCAATGACGAGGTTGCGACATCCCCGCCGTTCAGCTCGATGAACTCGAGGCCAGCCACGTAATTGTCCTCTTCCGCCGGGTACTCATCCGTGATGTCCTCGGTCTTGCATAGGATGAACGATGCATCATAGGCGGCGCCGACCAGCTCGTTGGGTTTGTATGCACCGAGCGTGCCCAGGATGAGGGTGCCGTGCCAGTGCTGGCCTTCCGGGTCGCCCTCTTCGATGCTGGTGTCGCCGTCATCGTCGATGAAATCATACTCCGCGATCACGTTCAGCGGGTGGGCGGGATCGTTGAAGGCCTCGTGGCTACGTTGGAACCCTGTGTCCAGAACACCGATGACGACACCTGCGCCCGTGAGACTGAGATCGTGGACGGCGATCAGGTTCATCTGAGTAAGTTGCTCTTCGGACTCGCCATAAAAACCTCGGAATGCTCCCTTGCTTGCGGCGCCGGTTGGGGAGAGGTCGGCCTGCTGCTTGTTGATCTCTCTGGGGAGGATCTTTCGCCCTCGTCGAACGGGTTGGAGAATCTTCACGAACGGCAGCTCGGCGATTTGCTCGAATTGCCGCCTGGTGCCCATGACGCTGACGCCATTGACCCATTTGCTAACGATGCGAAGCTCGACTCCCGTGGCTGCGACCTTGCCCAGGTAACGATCGGGGACGGGCAGGTCTTGCTCGTCGAAGAGCCCCGGCCGCGACCGGCGATTGAGGCGGCGCTGAATCGCGCGGGGATGGTATGCGGAGCGCAGCTTGCCAAGCGCCTTGTGACGGTCCTGCTCCGTGGTGATGTCTTTGTCCGTGAACAAGACCCAGGCCTTGACGGGTTTTCCTTCGGTGGTTTCCTCCAGCCTGCGCAGAAGGGTAGGATGCACCTTCGTCGGGTTATTCTGGGGCGGTTCCGCCCATAAGCGCGCGGCGCTTCCAAGGTCACCGAACTGCCCCAACAACAAGAGGCCAACAAAGAGACATAGATGTTTTTGCTTCAGCATGCGCGGCCTCCCCTCAAAAGACGGTTTCAGTTGCTCGTGGTCAAAGAGCTTTACCCCGGTAGCGCGGTGCGACGATCCTCGGATCACACCGTTGACACAAGTGTAGTTCATCCAGGCGCGTGGTTCAAGAGGCACCAAAAGACAAGCCCACGGACTTTCATCCGTGGGCCTGCAAACTAATAGGCGTCTCTTCCTTGGCCGAACTGCCGTTCATCGGTCAGATCGGCCAAGCTCAACTCCGCTCCAGCCGGGTGGCACCGCCAAGGTGCGATCCGACCGGATCGCACCTTGACATTGTTCAAAGGGGAACATCTACGGCCAAGCGCCTCCACCTTCGGTGGATCTACTTGACCGTATCAGCCGTTCCCTCACGGTCGCGGTTCTGCTTGACGTTCCAGCCTCTCCTCACAATCGACAATCCACAATCACCAATCGTCAATCGCCAATCCAATCACGGACAACCACTCGGTCCGGGGAACGGATACGGCAGGCCCCGGAACGCGTCGACGTCGTAGGAGATGTCGACGAAGTTGACAAGCCGGGCCGGAATGCCGACCGGCGGATCCCCCGCGATGTCCGCCCGTGCCTTCCTCGGTGCACCGGCCAGGTTTCTGAACTTGTCGACGAGCGATGAGATGTCGTCGAAATTGACAACCCCGTTGGGCGGGCTCCAGCAATCCACGTAGCCGCTCGGCATGACCATGCAATTGGCCGGATTCGTGTAGTACT
>JBARRC010000173.1:0-1979 GCA_049644045.1 Phycisphaerae bacterium | reverse complement strand
CCAAGGGCTTGGTGCACGTTCTGGCGGTTAAGCTTGGCGTTCGCAGTCATCGCGGCTACCAGCGGGGCGGCGTGTACAGCACGCTGCTTGAACGTGTAGTGGACACGCTCCGGGACAGCGGCCGGATGATAATCCTGGATGAAGCCGCCAAGCTGACCGATTCGGCTGTCCATTTGCTGCGGGACATCCACGATAACGCAGGCGTGCCGATGATGCTGCTGGCCACACGGGACCTACACGACCGGATCGTTAAGAACGCGGACCCGGACCACGGTCAGCTCTACAGCCGCTTTGACGTGATTCATCACCTGACCGAGGGCCACGACATGTACGCCGGGGGCAAGGCCCTGTACACGGTCCAGGACATCCGGGAGCTGTACAATGAACCGCCGGTGCGGCTGTCACCCGACGCCGCGCGGTACTTGCAGGACGTAGCGAACAGGCTCGGCTACGGCTCGCTACGGCGGTGTAAGATGCTTGTACAGAATGCCGTACGTCGGGCTCACAAGCGTCAGGGGCTCACCGATGGTGAGAAGGTAACTGTCACGGCCGATGACCTCGAATGGGTCGAGGCGCGGTTGCGTCGCGAGTCTTCGGAACAGGAAACGATCAGAGACCGTCGCCGGCTAGCGGCCGGTGCGGCGAGCGGATAGAGCCGCGCCACAATTCACAGCCCATTCAGCGCCCGCGTAGAACACACAACGCGGGCCGCTCAGGGAATCCCTGTCATATATGCCCAGTGCAAAACCCGTGTTCTCACTGCAAAACCCGCGCGTTCCTTAGAGTAGGGGTAGGCGCGCGGAACGTCGGGACGGGGAAAGTCGTGCCCCTGAACCTTGACGGGCTTCTTCGCGGGCAGCCGGGACGGAAACCATCTTCGAGGAGACTCAAAATGACTCGTCAGCCCCATAGCGTTCATTTCGTCCTCACGGCAGGTGTCGCCGCGTTTGTCCTCCTCACGGCCAGCGGTGGACCCGCCCGCGCGGACCTCAACGAGGGTCTGGTCGGATACTGGGCTTTCGATGAAGGGAGCGGCAACATCGCCCATGACTCTTCCGGAAACAACAACCATGGCACGATCTACGGCGCCGATTGGGTTACAGGCGCATGTGCATCTGCGCTGGAGTTTACAGCCGAGAGTGATATAGTCCGCTTCATCCCGAGTTCCTTCGATGATTCGGTCTCCGCCGGTCTCACCGTCGCGTCTTGGGTTTTCTGGAATGGCGACCCCGTTGACCAATCTTACATCTTTGATGCGAGGAGCTATTGGCGCAGTGGTGGCTTTATTCTGTATGTCAACAAAAGTGGGCGGATCACGTTCTTCTTGCTAACGCCTGGCGGCGTTCTTCAGAGAATTGACAGCGAAGGCACGGTGCCCTTGAACGAGTGGACTCATGTGGCTGGCGTCTTTGACAATGCGTCAAACACTCTACGGGTATTCATAAACGGCCAAGAGGACAGCACTGTCTCCGCCACCTCGCCGTATTATGACACTGCAATCTCGCCCGCCGTCGGCAACAATCTCTGGGCACCAGGCGACGGCCAATGGAGACCCTTCAACGGCATTATCGACGAACTCCGCGTCTACCTTCGGGCGTTGACCCACGGTGAGATCCAGCAGGCGTATGAACTCTGTGGGGGCGACGGCGAGCCCTATTACTTCGTTCATTTAACGGATACACATGTCGGGACTACTGGCGGCGCCGACCGGTTTACGTACGTCGTCGACAAGATCAACGCGCTCCCTACACCACCTCAATTCGTGATCATAACGGGCGACCTTACTCACTTCGGAGCGCTCGACTTCTCCGGGCATTTTGGCCTCGATGATTGGGTTCGCTTCTTCCAAATTGGGCGTAACCAGTCGCCCGCTTGTTCTAACCTGTTGCAGGGGCGAGGGTTATGTTGTTTGTGGTTGATGAAGATGGCCTCCTGTGGGAGAACATTGTGCGTTTGAAACGATGTTTCCCAGGCAGGAG
>JBARRC010000172.1:0-1617 GCA_049644045.1 Phycisphaerae bacterium | reverse complement strand
CTCCTGCCTGGGAAACATCGTTTCAAACGCACAATGTTCTCCCACAGGAGGCCATCTTCATCAACCACAAACAACATAACCCTCGCCCCTGCAACAGGTTAGAACAAGCGGGCGACTGGTTACGCCCCCCGGATTTCATCCGTATACGGAGCCTGGCGATTCCGCCGAATGTACCGCTCTTCGAGGAATACCAGGCGGGCCGTTTTTCGAGATGCACGGATGTTATGGTGGCGCAGGAGCTGCTGACTTTCATCGATAACCTCGATGGGATCACAAGCGTCGTCAAGAGCGATCACATCTTGAACTTGTTCGCCGATCTTGAAGGGAGACTCCCCGATAACAAGGGACACATACTGACGATGTTGCGCACCTACCTGGCCATGGACCTGCGGCAGCAACAGTTATACCAGCTTGGACGCAGACTCGGGATCTTCCATCGCATCGGCGATTTCAAAGATCCGCATAGTGTGGCCGAGGTTGAAAAAGCCTACCATGCGCTTGATATTACTCCGGAAAACGTTGACGAGATAACACATGCGCTTATGACGAGGTACCTTTAACCTGCGGGTGGCCCACCCATCCTGGAAAGGCGATCATGGCCACGCAAGCGTGGACAACAGCACCCCACGAGACTATTAGATTTCTACTTCCGGAGGTGCAAGGGTGAGGCAACGAAAGCGCCGTAATGTTAATTGCGCCCTCGACATCCCTTTGTGGGGAATGACAGAATGATGAGTACCGCTGGACCCAAAAGGATGGATCCGGGCGGCCGATCCGAGCGATTCACGGCTCAATTCTATGTCGTGACCCTGATCGACTTCCTCGGGCAAAAGGCTGAACTCACGAAATGGGATTCCCTTCCCATAACGGATTCCGAAGAACGCAAGTTTGATGACGCGATACAAAAGTCGTTCGGCAAGGTTTTGAATTGGCGCGAGGAGTTTGAGAAGAACTACAACTTGTGGTTCAAGGCAAAGGAACCCAAGTTGAGGCTGGAAGACCTCTCTCCGGACGACGCGCGAATGTACCGCGAGTCCTCCGATACTAGTTTGGACTTCATGCACTTTTCGGACACTATCATAGTCTATTCCCTGGTCTCTAACCGGTACGGGTACCCGGATGTTGGAGCGGTTCTTGGGCATCTGTACGCGTGTGGGATACTGATGCTCTCCGCATTGAATAGGGAGACGGTGTTCCGTGGCGCGATTGAGATTGGCATGGGTGCCCAGTTCAAGGAGGCTGACATCTACGGTCCTGTACTTGCCGACGCGCATCGCCTCGAAAGCAAGCAGGCCGAGTATCCGCGTATCCTGGTCGGGCCGCGTTTGCTGGGGTACTTGGACGGACTGGCCAGCAGCACGGAGGAGACCCCGTCGGCACACATCAACCGCGGTGCGGCAAATTGGTGCATGAAGCTGCTGGGGGCGGATACCGATGGGAAATGTATCGTGGACTACCTAAACGATGGCTTTTCTAATTGGGCGTAACCGGTCGCCCGCTTGTTCTAACCTGTTGCAGGGGCGAGGGTTATGTTGTTTGTGGTTGATGAAGATGGCCTCCTGTGGGAGAACATTGTGCGTTTGAAACGATGTTTCCCAGGCAGGAGGCCAGAACCAT
>JBARRC010000171.1:0-4566 GCA_049644045.1 Phycisphaerae bacterium | reverse complement strand
TGCCGTGATACCGGAACCATCCACGATTGCGTACGTCGGCTTATTTGGCCTGCTGGCCGCACGGCGCAGGCGCCGCTTGGCAGATCCGGTCGGGTCGCATGGCCAAGCGCAGCTTACCCGTGTCTTCTGGTTGTTGTGCACGGGGCGGGGTGGCGTTGCTGATCTCCCGAGGACGTTGAGAGTGTGCCAATGCTGTTGAGCAGTATCTTGGCCCGCAGAGCTCGTGCCCCATCCATCCCGACGTTTCGTTGGTTTGGGAAACCATCTCGTCTCATCGCCGGGATGGGTGGGTGACTGACGAGATGTGCGTTAGACTCCGGACGTACGTCAGTCCCCCACCCTTCGCGGGGTGACGAGGTACGACACGCCCCTGGGATTGGGTGACTATTGTGCTTTGTGCGAAGGATGGGGCACACTCGCCCGTTGGAGCGTTTGGTAGTGGCTCCGCGACCGGGAAAGGGCTATAATCATTGCTATGGCAAAGACCTACACTGCGACATTCCTGAAGCGGGATCGGTGGTGGGTGGCGTGGTCAGATGATGTCCCCGGTGCCCTGACGCAGGGCAAAACCCTGGCGGAGGCCAAAGCGAACTTGCGCGATGCCATCCGACTTATGCTGCAGCCCGTCAGCCTCGATAAGCTTCCCAAGGTTCGAGTCATCCAGGATCGGGTCCGCGTGTGAAGCGTAGGGAGTTGATTCGACACCTCGAAGCGTTCGGTTGCCACCTCCTTAAAGAGGGTCGCAAGCACTCGCGATTCGTTAATCTGGGCGATACAAGCAGGCAGGCAACCGTGCCCCGACATCGAGAAATCGATGACTATCTAGCCCGCTTGATATGTCGGCAGCTCGGCATTCCGCCGCCCGTGTAGAATATTGCCTACGTCAATACCCTCGTGGCTGACCGCCCAAAGACGTTGAGAGTGTGCCACTGCTGTTGAGCAGTATCTTGGCCCGCAGAGCTCGTGCCCCATCCATCCCGACGTTTCGTTGGTTTGGGAAACCATCTCGGCTCATCGCCGGGATGGGTGGGTGACTGACGGGATGCGCGTTGGACTCCGGACGTACGTCAGTCCCCCACCCTTCGCGGGGTGACGAGGTACGACACGCCCCTGGGATTGGGTGACTATTGTGCTTTGCGCGAAGGATGGGGCACACTCGCTCTTGAGCAGTGTCTTGGTCCGCGCAGCGGACCCTATAGCTTCAATACACCCGTGTGAGTTTCGATCCAGGGTAATAATACCGCAGAATCTCGCCGGCTTGTTTTCCCTGGAGGGCCTGGCCCTGCATTCCCCACTGGCAAAGGCCCAGACCATGTCCAAACCCGCGACCGTCCTCGAAGATCACCTGCCGGTCGGTGACACGAATCTTGCAGTCGGTGCTTCGGATCACATTACCGCCCATGGCCAAACGGAACCGCTCCGCGAGCATGTCGTGGGATTCGCCGCTTGCCCCCGTGATCCGCAGCCGCACCGGCCGGCCCGACGGCGTTCTTTCGATCGCCTCGATGTTCCGAATCCGTCCCAGTGAGGCCAATTTCGGATACGCCGAGACGAGCCGTGAGCGCACCTCCTTCTTGCTCAGGCGTATCGGCCCCCAACGGTAGGTCTCGCCCGGCGCGATCTTGCAGTAATCACAGCGTACGCCACCGGCCAGCGGTTTAATATCGTCTTCTTGTCCGAAGATCGCAGCAGATTGGGACATGCCGCCGCAGGCTGCGCTGTAGTAGGCGCAAAACAGCCGATCCTTACCGCCGTCGTGCCAGGTTAAGACGATCCCGCGTGTGTACTCAGCGGCGTCAGTCGCGCGCCGGCCCACTTCGTCAGCACGGATGCCCCGATAAACCTGCGAAGCCTGTGTCGCTACAACGTCAAACGCCGCCTTCGACCGACGCCTCATCTGGTACAAGACAAACGTGCGGGCCGCAATCGCCTGCGCCCGGTACGCCTCGGTATCGAACGTCGGCCAGACTTCGTTCGCCACGACGCAGGCCACGTACCGCTCCACATCAACGAAGTTGACAAGATCGAGCCGGCCGTCCTCGCCGGCGATCAGACGCAGCGTGCCCGGATAGGGACTGCCCGGTGACCAGTCACCGTTGCCATAGACTGACACCGTGATATAGTCGGTGTGTTCCGGCTGCAGGGTGAGACCATCCGGTAGCCGCGAGGCCTCGCCGAGCCGAATCCCGCCTGCAGCATCCCGTGATGCCACGATCCAGTCACCCGCGGCGCCGGAATGAAATGACGTAGCATTGTCACCTACGACGGACATCGCCCCGTCCGCGCGGAACCGGATGCGCTTCACGTCGGATGCGATCAATACGCGAACATTGCGCACCGGCGGGGCCAGGTCCCGAGACGGTTCCGATAAAACGTCGGACCCGGCGCACGCAAAAACGAAAACCCCGCAGCACGCAACCGTGAGCATGCCTGCCGTTATCCCCCGGTCTGCCGAAGCGACAGACCATGGATCGCGAGCTGCCGTCTGATCTCGTACAAGGAAGTCTGCCCGAAGTTCTTGATCGCCACCAGTTCAGACTCGGTGCGCTGCGCCAGCTCGTTCAGCGTCGAAACGCCCAACCGTTGCAGGGCCTTGCGTGATCGCACGGAGAGTTCCAGCTCGGAGACCGACGTGTCCAATCGCGCCGTATCGTCATTGGAAACTGGCGTGGGCGCCGGAAGGCAGGTCTGCTCAGGCGGTTGCAGCCCCTGCCCGAGCTTCAAACCCTTTTGGGTAAGCATCGCCTTGATCTCATTCAGCGAGGTCTCCCCGAAGTTCTTGTACGAGAGCAGCTCAGCCTCACCAATCCTCAGCAAATCGCCCAGGGTCCTGATGTTCATCTGGCGGAGGCAATTGCGACTGCGCACGCTGAGCTCGAAATCGGAAATGGGCACGTCCAGGACAGCGTTGTGTCGCTCCCGTTCCCGCTGGGTTTGCTCGTCGTACACCATCGTGTACGAACTCTCGACCGATTCCAGGAAGTGCCTCGCCCGCCAGTGATTCGGGTGTTCCTCGAGCACGTCGACCAGGCAGGTCTCCGCCTTCAGAAGCTTTCCGGACTCCTCATACAGCACCGCGAGATTGATCAGGGCGTTGACGTGCGCCGGGGCTGTCGCCGTACATCGCTCATACAGTTCGATCGCGGTCTCGTCGTCGCCACCCTGATCACAAAGCAGCGCCGCCCGGAACGTTGCCTCGGCGTGATCAGGATCCTGCTCCATGACCGCCTGGTAGGATGCCAGCGCTGCTTCCCGGTCATAGCTCATTTCCTGCAGGTAACCCCGCAGGAACATCAACTCGGAATGGGTTTCATCCGTCTCTTGCGCGCCGTCAAGCGCCTCATGAGCCTCTTCATAATGCCCCGCCCGGATCTCCTCCGCAATCGTCTCGAGCGTCGTGGTCATGGTCCGTTGTTCCACATACCCGCAATTGTAAACCACGGCGCCGCCACGCGCTGCGGGGAAGCGTAGCGGCAACTCAGCTCACTCCTGCCTGATCCAGTTATCCGAAAGCCGGCAACCATCCCTTCGGATTCGTCGAACGCATCAGATGCAGAAGTTTAGAGATCGACCCGTCCTTCTGCAAGCACATTCGCCATTCTCAATTCAGCTCCGTGCACCAATCCCGACGCCCTTCCGAAACGCTTCGCCATCCGCGTCGCCGGTCCAAGGCGGCCGCCCCGTTCTCGAAGAATTCCTTACGGCTAACGATAAAAAGAGCGTGGTGTGCAGCCCGTGCTCGTCGCACATCATCGGACCACATTAACCTCAACAGCGGAAAAGTCCAATTAGGGCTGAAACACTACAATCGGTGTCCCCGACAGCCGAGCGATTCCGAACAGCCCGTATTATTCATGATGCCGCATCGAACGTTGTAATCTCATGTAGCGTCACCCCTTGTGGGTGACGTGTTGTGGGTGACGTGGTCTGGCGCGTTGACGTATAATAACATAGCCTCCAACGGTGTCACCCGCAAAGAGTGGCGTTATTGTCCCTCGCAGCAACCGAATCATTGCATCGAGGGGGTAAAACGCCCACAGGCTATCAGGATACCGGAACACGTTCTTTCAGCGAAACTTTTTGTCCAGTGGAAGTGAGGCCGTTTCGAAACACTTTTCGCCGGGTGGGCCGGCGGGTCCGTCAGGGGGTTTGACGGGGATCGAAAACCGGCTACTTTTTTAGTGTACGAAATTGGCTTGCGGGCGCTTGTGTTATCGGAGACGTGGTATTAAAATACGTGCATGCCTGCGGAGGCGGATTCCATCGTGAGCCGTTTCCAGCCGCTACTGGCTAGGTCGCCATGAGAACATACCGGGGGACGCAGCGAGTGTATGTCCCTTCCGTTCTCGTTGACGGCAGGTGGTGTGGCGATGTGATCTCCATCAACCGGTTTGCCGGTTGATGGGCTGGCAACAGGAAGACGGAACTCGGGGAACGGGTGTTCAGTATTCAAAGCATAGTGTTTTGTTCTGGTCGTTTTCAGGCAGACGCGGTCTGCGGCGGCCGGTTTTGTGTCAGCGTTACCCGTAAGGTACGGGGTACGATGTTTGATCCGCTGACCTTAGA
>JBARRC010000170.1:0-2293 GCA_049644045.1 Phycisphaerae bacterium | reverse complement strand
TGCGAGACGCCTAGCCGAGACGAAGGAATCCTAAGAATGAAGCTCTGACCCTGCTTTCTGCCTGACCCTGCTTTCTGCGCGAATTCGCTCGGCGCTGTCTTCGCGATGAGTATTGCGTCCCCGGAATCCATGCTCCTCGATAGGCGCATTGTCTTCTTGCCAGTAGTTAGCTGGCGCCGTCCCGATCAAGCCGTCCGGCGTCCCGTCGAGGCCCTGCGGTCCACTCTCTCGGTGCGCGAATCACTCCGCGCCTTTGATCCATGCCAGAACCGCTGAGGCTTCGTTCCCGGCGAAGTGATAGGTTGAGCTTATTGGCGGCCAGGCGATTCGAACCGAGAAACCTTTCGCAAGCGAAGGCAGCCAATCGCCAGGAAGGCGAAGCGATGCGAAGGTGGTGTACCCAACCCCCTCTGTGTTCCCGGCGAACTGTGGCAGGAACGGGTTCAGAAGCTCTGCCCAGACCACATCGAGCAAAGCGCCGTCCGCTGCGAGAACCTGCGCTTGCACGCGAGCGCTGTACCCGCTGCCCCCGTCGTAGGTGTTGGTCACCAGAAGAGCTAGGTTCAGCGCCATGTCGTGGACAGAGCCCCATGCCGCCACTAGCAGCCTGTTGATTTTCTCCGTTGCGTCGAGCTCGGATACGATGTGCTTGCGAAGAGGGGGGAAAGCCGATGTCGATGGGACGGCAGAAGGGGATGCAGGGGTCGATGTGGATTGCGTACAACGAGATCCAGGAAGCGCCAGGCCACCGGTTCTACGAGAAGTTGAACGATCTTCTCCGCGAGGCGGAGTTCGACCGTAAGGTGGAAGAACTCTGTGCGCCGTACTTCGAAGCGGACCACACGCCTGGACGCAGATCCATCCCCCCCGGGGTGTACTTCCGCATGCATCTGATTGGGTACTTCGAAGGGATCGAGTCCGAGCGAGGAATCGAATGGCGCTGTGCCGATTCGATGTCATTGCGAGTGTTCTTGGGGCTGGATCTGACCGATGGGGTACCAGATCACTCAACGCTGTCGAGGATGCGCAAGCGGCTGCCGTTGGAGGTACACCAGCAGGCGTTCGTCTTGATCTTGGGGATTGTCGAGCAGAAGGGACTACTGCGGGGGCGAGTCCACGGGGTCGATTCGACGTTTCTACGGGCGGACGCGTCGATGAAGGCGATTGTGCGACGGGATACAGGAGAGAGCTACCCGCAATTCATCAAGCGGTTGGCAGAGGAGAGCAGGATCGAGGACCCGACGGAGGAGGACGCACGTCGGTTCGATCGGAGTCGCAAGGGGAAGAGGAGTTCGAACAAGGAGTGGGAGTCAGCGACGGATTCCGGAGCCCGCATCGCGAGGCTCAAAGATGGTCGGACGCGGATGGCGTACAAATCCGAGCACGCGGTGGACCTGGAGACAGGCGCCATTATCGGCGTGGCCGTCCACTCAGCCGATCGGTCCGACACAGCAACAATCGAGGAGACACTGGAAGTCGCTGAAGAGAATCTTCGAACTGTGCACAGCGCCAACGCGTCGGAAGACCAAGATGATGACCGCAACGACAGGGGATCTTCTGGAAGCGCGTCGAACGAGGACACAACAGGGGACAAGCGATCCGTGGTGGCCGACAAGGGGTACAACAAAGCGGCGATGTTGCGGCGGCTGAAGGAGAAGGCCTACCGCACTTACATCCCCGAACGTCGTCAAAAGGGCCGGCGGCGGTGGATGGACAAAGGGGGACGGGACACGGCGGTCGCGTTCTACGAGAACCGAGCTCGGGTGAAGCGGAAGAAAGGGAAGGCACTGCAGCGCAAGCGGGGCGAGCTCCTGGAAAGGACGTTTGCCCACATCTGCGAAACTGGAGGAGCAAGACGGACACGGCTGCGGGGCAGAGAGAACGTGAGCAAACGGTACCTACTGCAAGTGAGTGCAGCGAACCTTGGGCTGGTAATGCGAAGCCTGTTCGGGTGTGGCACCCCGCGAGGCTTGGCGGAGTCTGCATGCCGCCATCTGCGTGCGGCATGGTGGCATATCTTCCATCGGGAGAACCGTGTTGGCGCCAGTTGGTTGCTCGACACGAGCCTGATACTCATCCAGGTGCCAGCCCGCGCCGGTTGACCTGTTTCGCACCTCGAGGGCACTGAATGCACGGTAGATCAACGGGCTGCTAGCCTCGGTGGATGACCCGCCCGAGGAGCGGAACGCGCAACTCGATCGCCCCCTCCGGGCACATCTCCGGGCAGCAGTAGCAGCGGATGCAGTGAGCGTAGTCGTGCACGGGCGGTCGTGCTCGATCCCCGTCCTCGAAC
>JBARRC010000169.1:0-4807 GCA_049644045.1 Phycisphaerae bacterium | reverse complement strand
GGAGGCTGCCATAATGGGAAGTGCTGAATTCTTGGCACCGCTGATCTCGATCGCGCCTTTCAGCCGGTTCCCTCCGACGATCTCAAACAGTTGCACGGCTTGTCCTTTCCAATCCGAGGCCCGCGGTGTCAGGCGCCCGACGCTCGTGAGAACATCAAGACGCGCTGTGCACCGACCACCCGATCCCTCCGCGTCCGGCGGTGTGCCAACCCTCCAGCGGTTTCGATGATCTCCACCGCCGCCGCCGCCTGCCCGTCGCCCACCTCGACGACAACCACACCCTTTGGGGCGAGCAGCCCCGGTGCGTCCGTCGCCATGCTTCGATAAAACGTCAGCCCGTCCTGACCGTCCGAAAGCGCAATCGACGGCTCGTAGTCGCGTACGGTCATATCCAACCCATCCATAGCATCCGCGGCCACATAGGGCGGGTTGGAGACCACGACGTCAAACCCGCCATCGGGCACCACGTCACGCGGCACCGCGAGACGATCCGCCTCCACCAGCGTGAGCCGATCCAACACGCCGTGCCGCTCGGCATTCGATCCGGCGACCTCGAGCGCCGCGGACGACACATCCGTCGCAACCGCACTCGCGCCCTTAAGTTGCACGAGCAGCGTGACCGCGATGCAGCCGCTCCCGGTTCCAAGGTCGAGCAAATGCGGATGCGTCAGTCCGGCCTTCGTACAATGGTCGATCACACATTCGACCAGCAACTCGGTTTCCGGGCGTGGGATCAGAACATCCCGCGTGACGCGAAACGGCAGCGAGAAAAACTCCTTCTCCTCCACGAGATAGGCGATCGGCTCACGCCTCGCCGCCCGCCGGACCCACTCCCGAAATCGACTCAGCCGGGCTTCGTCGAGCACCTCGTCAAACCGCGTATACAGATTGATCCGCCGACACCCCGCCGCGTGGGCCAGCAGCACCTCGCTCGCCAACCGCGCGTCCTCGACCTGATGGCGGGCCAGGTAGTCCGAGGTCCACTTGAGTAACCGGCCGATCGTCCACTCGGAGGCATTCGTCTCTCGCTCGGCACTCATCAGCTCACAGCCGTGCCCGGCTCGATGTCCGATTCGGTGGTCAGCACGACGACTTGGCTTTGATCGGGCGTGACCGCCGCCAGCATCATCCCCTCACTTAGAACTCCGCGCATCTTCCGCGGCGCCAGGTTGGTAACAATGACGAGATTCCGGCCCACGAGCTGCTCGGGCGTGTAATACCCCTTCAAGCCCGCCACGAGCTGACGCTGTTCATCGCCCAGGTCCACCTTCATCACGATGAGCTTATCCGCGTTGGGGTGGTCGCTGGCCTCGATCACCCGACCAATGCGAAGCTGGACCTTCATGAAATCATCGAACGTAATCGTCTCGGGCTGCGGGGATTTGGGTTCTTCCGACATTGGTGGCTCCTTATCAGTTCTCTGTACGACCTGCTGAAGTCTACTTGCCCTCTCAGATTGACGCAATCGGGTTGCCAATCCCTACCCGAGCCCTACAATCGCCGCGTGAAGGAGTAACTGGGTCATGGATGTCTACCCGCTAGTCTTCGAGCCCATCTTCAAACCGAAGATCTGGGGCGGCCGGAAGCTCGAAACGCTTCTGAGCAAACGCTTGCCGGAAGGTGAGCAGATCGGCGAGTCCTGGGAACTCGCCGACCTGGAAGACGACCAGTCGATCGTCGCAAACGGTCCGGCCCGCGGACGCGCGCTTGGCGAGCTACGGCACGAATGGGGCAATGGCCTGATCGGCCGGGCGCCGCTTTTCGAAGGGCGCTTCCCCCTCCTGATCAAGTTCCTCGACGCCACCGAAACGCTCAGTGTTCAGGTTCATCCCGATGAAGCCATGGCACGCCGCCTGGGCGGCCGCGTGCGCGTCAAGAACGAAGCCTGGTACATCATCGACGCAGAGGAAAGCGGCTTCATCTATCGCGGCGTGCGCGAAGGCGTTGACGCGGCGGCGCTGAGGCGCGCGATTGATGAGCGGCGCGTCGAGTCGGCTCTCAACCGCATCCCCGTGCGTAAGGGGCATTGCTATTACCTCCCGAGCGGAACGATCCATGCCCTAGGCGCAGGGGTGACCGTTGCGGAGGTGCAAACCCCCTCCGACATCACGTACCGCCTCTACGACTGGGAGCGGGTCGACCCGTCGACCGGGCAGCCGCGCGAGCTTCATCTGGAAGAGGCCCTTCAGTGTATTTGTTATGACACCTCTCCGATTGCCGGCGAACAGCGAGAACACGTGGCCAGCGTCTGGACATCGGTAACGAAACTGGTGCGCTGTGAATCCTTTGTCATCGAGCGTATCCGTATGGTCGATGGCGTTGAACAACCATTGCCCTACGAGGAGTTTGTGACCTGGATGATACTTCAGGGCCACGGCAGCATTACCTATGAAGGTATGGGCTCGCCGGTCCGCTTCGGCACCGGGGATACCGTGCTGATACCGGCGGGCCTGATGGACGGTCGGGTGCAAACCCATGACGACTGCATGTGGCTGGAGGTGTCGATCCCGGTTACCAGCGTTGACCACGCCGCCCGGAATGCTTAACCATGACACCACACCGGCGCATCGAGGATACTACCCGTCGAAGCAAGAAGACCTTGTATGTCATCGCGGGCTTTTACGTCGGGGTTGGTTTCTTCGTAGCCGCACCCGCCGCCCTGTCGGGCGACCGGCTCAGCGCCTTCCTCGGCTTCCTGATCATCAGCGGTGCACTCGGAGCGGCCGTGGTGGTCAATGCCGTCCTTCGCCTTGGGGCTCGCCTATCCGCCATCGGGGAATCCCTCGATGACATCCACAATCGACTTGAACAAATCGAGCTGACGTATCCATCCACCGAGACGAGCGCCTCCCCCGAGTCGTCCACACGCGTGATCGATCTGACCTCGTTCGGAAGAGGCGATCCGAGCGTGTTGGCCGCCGCCAGACTGGATCGCAGTGCCTTCCCCAGGCTGGTCACCACCATGGAGGAAGCACCGTCCGCCGAAGCTGCCCATGGCCGCCACGAGGAAGCAAACGACCTCGACGCAACCGGTGGCTCGTCACAAACCGCAGAGGTGAAGAGGGGCGAGGCTCCGGACACGTTCGACGCCGCTGACGTGACAACCAAGAACCTGCTGCGGGAATGGAAGATGGGACTCCGTACGGGGGATGTAGCCGCGTGCCGCAGGGTCTTCTCGGCCTTTGTCGACACGGCTGATCTCACGATCGTTGCCCAGCTCGGCGCCCAGCTCGAAGCCCTGGCTGACCGAACGGAAAGGTCGCTCAGGGAAGCCTTTGCGGAGTGCGCCCGCAGACGCGATTACACCGGCTTACTGGAGATTGGCGACCGAATCTGCGAACTCCTGCCGGATCGGCCCGTGGCCGAGGAGTTCAAACGCATCAAACCCCATCTGCTCGGCCGGGAGCAGACACCGGACGGCACCCCTATCCTTCGCGTTGTCCGGTAGGACCCGCTGTGAGAATCACGTCTGCCTGCCGCTCTGCCACACCGAACATCAACATTTTTTCTCCGTCACTTTGACGGCAGCGGTGTCTTAATAAGGGGGGCGGTAATGCGCCGCCGGCCAAGCGTCAACGACTTTGCAGAGTACGGGGTTTCGCGGCCGGGTGGCATGGCCAAGCGCAGCGCCGCCATGCAATCGCGAAAACATGCCGGCGCCCGCCGACGGCGGGCCTTAGCATGCCACCCCTCCGTCGTCAGTTTTCTACGGGTGGGCGTCGGCTCGAAAGCGGGTTGAGCACGGGAGCCGACACGGACAAGTGTGTGAGGTGAGGATTATGACAACGCAGAGGAACCCACGTCGTTTCCGGATCGGAATCGTTGCATTCGCGGTGTTCGGTGGGCTGACCGGGTATCGATCGGCCCTCGCTGAACCGGTGTTCATGGGGCTTGGTGACCTGCCGGGTGGGTCGTTTTATAGTCGAGCGAACGGTGTCTCGGCAGATGGTAGAACTATAGTCGGGGCGAGCGCCTCGGCATCTGGCGCTCTTGAAGCCTTTCGCTGGACGTTCGAGGAAGGGATGGTCGGTCTGGGTGACCTGCCCGGCCATGACTTTCTAAGCGAGGCGTTCGATGTCTCCGCTGATGGGTCAGTCATCGTTGGGAAGGGAGACTCGGCGTCAGGGCCTTATAGCGAAGTTTTCCGCTGGGAGGGCGGTGTGATGACGGGGCTCGGGGACCTCTCAGGGGGGTCGTTCAGTAGCGAGGCGAGAGCCGTTTCGGCGGATGGATCGTTCATCGTCGGCCAGGGGAACTCAGACCAAGGGGGCGAGGCCTTCCTCTGGAATGCGGCTACGGGAATGGTCGGCCTCGGCGATCTGCCGGGCGGCGAGTTCGCGAGCCAAGCCCGGGGCGTCTCCGATGATGGCTCCGTGGTCGTTGGCCGTAGTCAAACAGGATTCGGCGACGACAGTGAAGCCTTCCGGTGGACGGAGTCTACCGGGATGGTTGGACTCGGGTTCCTCCCTGGGCCCGGCGGCCTAAGCAGCGCAACCGGTGTGTCCTCCGACGGGAGCGTGGTCTTCGGCTATAGTGATTCCGACGAAGGATTTCAGGCATTTCGGTGGTCGGCCGAGACGGGGATGGAGGCCCTTGGGAGGTTCGGCCCTTTGGCCATGTCCGAGGATGGCACCGTTATGGTCGGTTCCTTTTCTCAGGCGGTGATTTGGGACGAAGTCAATGGGATCCGGGATCTGGAAGACGTCCTGGAGGTGGACTTTGGGTTGGATCTGAGCGACTGGACGTTGGTGTCGGCCCGTGACATCTCGGCCGACGGCACGGTGATCGTTGGACACGGCATCAACCC
>JBARRC010000168.1:0-11514 GCA_049644045.1 Phycisphaerae bacterium | reverse complement strand
TGGTGACGAGCGCATGCAGAAAACCTGTTCCATGCTCGCCGCGCTCAATTTGGCTTTGCGTGAGGCAGGTATGGAGTTGTTGAGTGAGGAAGAAGGGCGCGAGTACATCGTAGCGTAGGAGACGGATCGAAATGGCAGACCAGAAGCTCACGAGTGAGGTCGAAATTAAGGGAGCCGAGAAGGGCGCCCAGCAGCTCAAAGGCGTGGCTGATGCCCAGAAAGGCGTGACGGGGCAGGTCGAGGAAGCCGCGAAGGGAGCGGACAAGGCGACTGAGGCACAGCAGAAGCTGTCCGCAAGCGAGTCGGACTTTATAGGCGTCCTTTCGCGGATCAACCCGATGCTCGGTGGGCTTGTGGACAGCCTATTTAAGTCGAGCAAGATCGCCGGCGACTTGGCGTCGGCGAACATCAATTTAACCAACGTCTTCGGCAAGCTAAGCGGAGCCGTGAAAGTCAACGCGGCTACCTTGAAACTCATCGGCGCCGGCGGGGCTGTGGCCCTGGCGATCTGGGCGATTACGCGGGCTGTCAAGGCTATGCGTGAAGAATTCGAGCGAGCGACATCGGCCATTAAGGCGCAGGTGGACGCGCTGACGGAGCTACGCGGACAGCAAAGGGAACAGCAACAGGTTCTCGAAAATCTGGCGGATCAGCGGGGCGAAGGTGGGTACGGGACGCCGGATGAGGCGCGCGCTGCTGCGCAGCGTGTGCAGCAAGTTGGACAGCACGCGCCGTACCTCGATGAGCCAGCCATCATGCAGGCGGTGGCGATGGCGAGTGCGGAACGCAGCACGGCGGACCTGGAGCGGATCGCATTGGCGATCAGCAGCGGGCGGCTGGAGCTTGAGCCGGGGGCGCCACCGGTGGCGCGGGAGCGAGCGATCGAACGTGCCTTGAACAGGTACGCGGAGGTGCTCGACAAGACCGTGTCGCGTGAGCAGGCGCAGCGACGGGAGCTGTACGGGGAGGCGGCCGACCAGATGCAGAGGCAGGCCGGCGGTTCGCTCGACGCGCTCATCAAGGTGGTTGAGCAGGCGACACGTGGCGAGGGGTTCGATTCTATGCGGCTTGCACAGGGGCTGCAAGTTCTGGCAGACGCGCGGGCGCTAAGCGAAACATCCAGATTCAAGGGCAAGGTCGGGACGGGTCTCCCCTGGACTATCACGATGGGGGACGTGGTCGCGCGAGCCGCCAAGGACGCCGGTGTGGCACTGGAGGGCGGGGGGCTTAGCGAAAAGGAGTTCGCAACCGTCGAGGGGCTGGAGCGCCTGATCCGGTCGCAGGCTGAGACTGCCGAGAAGCTGGAGCGAGCCGCTGAGCTACAGGCAGCCCATCCGCCGGTGACCAACAACTACCACAACCAGTTCAGCCGCAACACTTATCCTGATGCGGCCTCACAGCGGCGGAACATACGAAACGGGGAGACCCGCGCACGGGAGATAGAGCGTCTCTAAGCCATGATTGTAGCAACCCAACAGCGTGCGACACCTGATCCGGGGGACTGGCTGCCGGTCGACGAGGCGGTCTGGTTGACCGGGGAGTCCGGCCGTACCTGGCGTTGGCGCGCACAGCGCGAGGCTGTCGATGCGCAGCGCCGTGGCCGGCGGGCACTGGCGATGCTGGCCGGGTCACCGAACGGGAAGGGGCGCCCGACCTGGTGGGTCCATCGCTCACTTGACATGCGATTCCAGGATCGAAACACGCGCGAGGGCCAGGCAAGGGCGGCGCTCATATTCAAGTACCCGGCGCACAAGGTCGAACTGGCGTATCGCAAGGCCCACTGGCTAAGTCAATGGCGGAAACTCTGTGACGGGCGGCGGGCCGCGAGGGTGACGGAAGCGACGCTCACAGAGCGCATCGTCGCCCAGGCGCGGCACGTGGAGGGGCGGGGCTTCGCCATATCATTGCGTGCTCTGCAAACGTGGAAGCGGAGCTACAACGCTCTTGGTGCGGACGGACAGATTCAGGGTGTCGAGGGTCTGATCGACCATCGAGGGGAACACCCGGCGGGCGGGGGAGCGCACGACAGCCGATCGGTGGCTGCCATCGAGTACTTCTACTCGCTCTACCACGTGCAGCGTGGGCCTACGATCAAGACATGCCACACACTGACGCTGGCTAAGGCCCGCAAGGAGGGCTGGACCTGGCCGGCGTCGTACTCGGCAACCCGAAAGTGGCTGGAATTGAACGATGACCGGGCTGTCACGTGTCTGTTTCGGGAGGGACGGCAGGCGTGGCAGCATAAGCAGATGGCGTATATCCAAGTGGACTGGGAAGCGATCGAACCCGGCGACCTCTTCGTCTGCGATCATCACCAGATGGACCTATGGTGTGAGGCCGACGGGAAGCAACTGCGCCCGTGGTTTACGGCGATTCAGGATTGCCGCTCGCGGTGCATTGTCGGACAGTGTCTCGGGGTGGCACCGCACCAGGACTTGATTTTGGCCGGGCTGAGGCGGGCGTTCGGTGACTGGGCGATTCCGCGAAATATGCGCATCGACAATGGCAAGGATTACACCTCGAAACTGCTGATGGGGTTCACCAAGGCACAGCGAAATCGGCTGCGGGCGCAACTCGGGAAGGACTGGCGACGGGCGGTCGAGTCGGCGCCGCATCTTGTCGAGTGCAATGACCCGCGCTTCCAGGGAATCGTCCACGAACTGGGGATCGAACTGATATACGCCATTCCGTACGCCCCCTGGAGTAAAGGAACGATCGAAAGATTCTTCGGCACGCTTGAGGACGGGGTGTCGCAGAGCTTCGCAACGTACTGTGGTAATTCGGCGATGCACCGGCCGGAGTGTCTGGAAGACATCCGCCGGGGATACACCCGTGAGCAAAAGCGGAGTCTGCGCAAGCGCTACGGCCGGAAGTGGAAGAAGGTTGCGGTGCTCAAGTTTGTCGATCAGAGCGCGGTCCCGACACTTGAGCAAGTATCGACTGCCGTAGGCGAGTGGATCGAACTGTATCACAACACCGGGCATCGCGGGGAAGGAATGAACGGGCGGACGCCGCTGGCCGTGTGGAACGAAGCGACCACACTGCGACAAGCTCAGCAAGACGAACTGGTGCTCTTACTGCAATCGAAAGGGATTTACAGGGTCGGGCCGAACGGTGTGCGGTTCATGGCCGGCGGTAAGCCGGAGTCCTACGGGGCGGCGGAGCCGAGATTGCAGCGCCTGGCCGGGCGAGACGTGTACGTTACGCAAGACCCGGCCGACACCTCTTGGTGTTTAGCCTGGACACCGGAGAAAGGCAATCGGCGGTTCATAGCCCGGCTGGAGAGCAACGAGCGTATCAGCCCGCTGGCCACGGTCGACGAACTGCGAGCCGCGAATGCGAGCGTGCAGCGCCGACGGAAGATCGGTCGACAGGCGGACCGGGAAGCCGCGAAGCGGCGCCGGACGGTCGCTCAGGAATTAGCCGCCCATCGCCGGGAGAAGCTGGCAGAATTGCGTGCCACCGGAACAGACGGGCGCCCGCGAGTGGTGAACGTAGAGCCTGTCCGAACAGGATTCGAAGGTGCGTCGATCCCCGTTCGGACAGGGTGTGAACGGGCTTCGCGGGATTCTGGTGACATATGGAAGCGTCTGACGGAGTTTAACAAGCAACCCGTACCGGAACCGCCAAGAAGCCCGAGATTATCTCGGGAACAGCTTGACAGATTCTATGGGTTGAACCCGTCGCAGGATGACGGCGGTGAACCGGGCACGGATGCCCATTCTTCCGACACGGACCTACTGGCTATGTTGGCGGAGACTGGGCATGGGCAAGAAACAGACGAATGACGATCAGGCTTTCGACGCACTCGCACAGGAGAGCCGAGTTGCACGGACGGCACGGATGCTTGACGAGGCGACCAGGCTAGAGCCGAACCAACGCAAGGACATCGCGGAGCGCATCCTGCGGTTCATCGCAGAACAGGGCTTGACGCAAGCACTGGTCGCCCGTGAAGCGGGGATCGGCAAGACGACGGTCAATGAAGTCCTACGCCTGCGACACGCTGGCAAGACCTGTGACCAGCACCTTGTGAGGCTGCACAACTGGCTGGAACTGGCCGCGCGACGCGAGAACCTTATCCGCAGGCGGAAGTTTGTCGAGCACAGCGTGGCCACGGACATCCTGCACGTGGCCGGGATCGTCGCGGAGACCTGCAAGATGGGCGTCGTCTACGGCCCATCGCACATCGGGAAGTCTATGACGCTGCAAGCAATCACTGGGGATCAGCGCTTCGGTGATCCGGCGTACATCCGCGTCGATGGGTCGATGTTCCGACCATTCGCTTTGTGCCGGGCGATTGCCACGCACTTTGAGCTGAGCATGCGAGGCACGTTTGACGTGGTGTTTCATCGCGTGGTCAACCGGCTGGCCGGTACAAAGCGTATGCTTATGTTCGATGAAGTGGAGCGCGTCGAGTACCGGACTCTGGAACTGATCCGAGACCTGCATGACCTAACGGGCTGCCCGGTGCTCCTGTGCGGCAAGCCCGCGATTTACGAGAGGCTTGGGTTTCGCAGTCTTGGGGATTTCTCAGAGGTTACCGACCAACTGGCCGCGCGGATCGTGATTCGACGCGACCTCACCGAGCGGACAAGAGGGCGCAACCCGCGCCCGCTGTTTACGCAAGAGGACATTCGCAAGCTGATTCATTCAGCGGACCTGAAGCTGCACGTCTCGCCGGATGCCGTGAAGTGGTTGCAGATGCGAGCTTCGTCGCTGGGCACGGGCGGGGTGGGCAACGCCCTGGTGTGCTTCTATTTGGCGTACAAGCTGGCGTTCGCTCAGGGCCTTGAGGCTATTACAGCCCAGCAATTAGAGGATGTTGGCGACCACACGATGGGGCATGAGGATGCCCAGCGTGTGGCCGAAGTAGTGGCCGAATCCGCCGGGATTCGGCGCGTGGTATAGAGGCCGTCGAACGTCGTTCGAATGTCGTTCGGGCGCGACCTCGTTTAGAATAACTCACAGGCTCTCCGGCGCCCGCGAAAGGCACAAGAGCGGGATGCACGGGGAGTCCCCGTCTTATACCCCGTGCGCAATATAGGTGTCCTGTGCGCAGGATACCGGTGCGCCTTAGAGCGTTTTCAGGAAACACAGCTGCAGCATGACGAATTCAGGTGTCAAAAGATATCTGTGCTCCGTGTAGGCTTTAGGACTTGACGGATGGGTATGACGATATTACTGTTGCACGTAAGATTGCGGGGTAGAGCAGCTGGCAGCTCGTCGGGCTCATAACCCGGAGGTCGCAGGTTCGAGTCCTGCCCCCGCTAGTTGCCGTAAGTTACGCAGGAACAGGAAGTTATCGCTTGGTCCTGCGTTTTCTTTTGGTAAACATCCAATAAACCCCTGCGAATCAAGAACTTACGATTCGTCGGGGCTCGTGGAACGGAGAGGGCGGGATTCGAACCCGCGGTACGGTGTAACCCGCACACTGGTTTTCGAAACCAGCTCCTTCAGCCGCTCGGACACCTCTCCGTACCTGGCTTGCCCATTTTGCCGGGTTCTTGAACCAGTTCAGTAACAATGATCGCATCGCTTTAACCGCTCCACCATTACCGGTCCGGTTTAGAACCAAGGATGGGGCCAAGGCCATTGTGGTCGAGCGCGGCTGCGAATGCAACTGCAGCCATACCGCCCCCAAGATCATGACACGAAACACCCAAAGATTCCCATCGGGTTGTCTGCCCGCTCCCTCACGGTTGCGGCTCTGACCGGGCCTACCCATCCCGCCGGAAGTGTCACGGCCCCTTACCGACCATTGCGAGAGGACTCCTGGACTTGTTAATGGCAGCGGCTAAGATGGGTCCGGATTACGGTTTCGGTCAGGCAAGCGAGAGACGGCGCGAGGTTCAATCAAACCTCGGCCACGATTCTGCCCGATAATCCATCATCTGCGAGGAGGTAGCGTGGATGTGTGGAGCAACGCTTGCCGCGGCTGAGGGAGTAACACTATGCCTGATGACCCTATATGTATTCGTCGGACGAGTACCGTCGAGGAGGCGGACATCGTTGTGGCCTGGCTGGAGGATCGGGGGATTGAAGCTACCGTGGTGGATCGCGACAACCCCGGCGTGCTGGCGTTTGGCGTTACGGACGACGAGGGCATCGCGATCTGGGTCGCGGACGCGGAAACGGCTGATCGCGCCAAAGCGCTCCTTGTCGAGCACGACAGGCAGCATGAGAAAAGCCCGGCGGTTGCGGCTTCCGTCAACGCCGTCGACGTGACCTGTGATGACTGCGGCCAGCTTAATTCATTCCCGCCCAAGCTTCGGGGAACAGTCCAGGAGTGCTCGAACTGTGGCACTTACCTCGATGTGCCGACGGATGATGGCTGATCCGCGGTGCGGGGTTACGGTTCGTCATCCTCTTGCCGCTCGTGGAAGTCCTGGATGTCCGGATCCTCGATGCGGAAGCCGTAGGTGGCGAGCTTGATCTCATACTGCTGCAGGGTCTCGCGCACTTCCTCGCGTTCCTCGCGGAGTTTGTCGCGTTCCCGCTGGTTGACGATACGCGTGCTGCGTTGGCCGCCGCGCGCCCGCCTCGCCTGCGAGCCGCCACCGCGTTTCTTAGGCTGCTCGGTCTCTCCCAACTCCTCGTTCAGCCGCTGGATCTCGCGCTGACAGACCTCGGTGGCAAATTTCCAGAGTCTGATGCGCTGGTCGTCGGCCTCCGTTCCGGCGAGCACGGCCGCAGACTGCATCAATGCCTCATGCTTCTTGACTACGTTGACACTCCGGGCGTATTCCCCCTTCTTACCCTGCAGCGCACGACGGTCCTTCAACAGCTCCCGAACTTGTTGGATCAGTTCCTCACCGAGCACGACGCCGGCCTCGGAAAACACGGTTGGATCGCTGAGCGGTCTGCCATTGTAGTCAACGCCGAAGCGCTTCAGGACGGCGGCGCATGCCCCGGCATACGCGGCGATGTTCTTGTCCTGCGCCTTAGTGGACCGGCGCAGCGACTTCGAGGCCGCATTGAAATCACCTACGCGCAGCGCGGCTACCCCGTCAAGCAGGCGAACCTGTTCTTTCGTGACGCCGGGCAGATTCCTGAATTCGTCCGGTGCGAGCAGGCGATCGATCCGGGCGCGGGCATCGCGATGATCGCCGGCCTCCAAGGTGCTCGCGATCTGGAGGATTGCACGATCCGCGGAGGCCAACACGCCCAGCAAATCCAGACCGCCGAACCCTCCGGTTCCACGTTCCAGCACTTCGATGGCCGCCCGCAATACCTCACTCAGTTCAAACTGGATCGGCGTCTTGGTGGCGGCCAGCTTCGCACGGAGGGGGACGTCTTGGAAGCGCCCGGTGATCCGCCGTCCATCGGCCAGGGTCACGACCTGTTTGTCGGTGTCCGACCGGGTATCGATTCGAACGATGTTTTCCAGTGCGATGTCGATCGTCCCCGCCCGGCAATCGAATTTAGCTTTGCCCTCCACATCGGAGAGAACCAGGTGGCTGACATCCGAAACGAATACGATCACCTTGCCCGCGACAGGTTCGAGCCGTTGCCCGCTGGCCTTGAACCCGACGACAAGGCCTGTCTCATCGAAGCTCTGTTCGATCTGCGTCCCACCATTCGGCGTGAACTGGAATTTTGAGCCGACCTCCGATGCGGAGATGTGATCTCCGCCTTCGAGAAACAGATTCGAGCCCTCGTTGTTACTCATCACGTACGCAACCGCGTTGGTTGGAACCTCGAGGGTGCCCAGGGGGGATTCCCAAGTGATGCTGTTGGTCGCGATCGTTCCGTAGATCCGGTCGCCGTTCTCGTAGAACAAGACGTCGCGGTCGGGGAAGCGATCATACTCGGGAATGTTGAGCCGGCCGTTCTCGTTGGTCAGGATATCCACAAATGGAGTGACGTCTGCTCCTTCGGGAACCCGTCCGAGGTCGAAGGCGTTGCGGATGAATTGGGAGCTCAGCGCCGCGGGGACTAGCGTGGAGGTGTTCGCCCGGCCCTCCGATTGACCCATGAGCGTGGCCGTCCCGACGCAGAATCCGTCAACGTCGACCATAGGGCCGCCGCTGTTACCGGGCCTGGCGAGCACGTCGGTCCAGATCATGCGAACACGACCGGCGGGCGTGCGCGGTAGGTCGATCACGTAGCCGGTGGATAGAGACACTTCCGGGTGCTTCTTATCCTGGGACGTCCTGAGCGAGTCGCCGCCGGGAAAGCCCAGCGCCCAGACTTTCATTCGCTCCTTCAACCGTGATTCCGGAAGGAGACGCAGATAGTTCGGCGTCTGCAGTTTCTTGTGCTCTTCATCGTAGGCCTGAAGGATAGCCTGGTCAGCCGCGTCATTCTGGTAGACTACGTCGCATTCCCATATTTTTTCCTCGTCGGTGCCGCTGTCGGTGACGACAGTCCACGTGAGTCGCCCTGTCTTATAGTGAAACTCCTGTTTCTCGCGCATGCTCTTTTTGTGCGCGGGATCTACGACGTGATTGTTCGTGATTAGCATTCCGGTGCCGTTGATGAAGAACCCGGATCCCGAGCCGAGCTTCTGGTCCCCTTTTTTGCTCTTGGATGCCGCCGTGAACACCAGCACCGTGGCGCGTTTGACGCGCTCCTCCGTATCGTTGCCCATCTCCTGGGCCGCCGTCCGCACCGGCGACCCGAGCGCGCCGCCGACCACCAGACATCCCAGCAGACATGCCGTGTTCCATCGGGCTGACAAGTGTGTTTTGGTCAGGCCGGCCACGTCTACATCAACGCTACGACCGCGTATCATCTTTTCGTCCATCGTCTACGTCCCCGATTCCGAGGTGATGAGCGCGAGGCGCGCTGCATTCACCACGCCTGCCTGATCGATCCACCCTTCACAATCTCACATTCTTATGGTATCGTCGGAATTGACCATCTGTCAATATATCACAGGCCAGGACACGGAACGATGGCTCATCGACCAGACCCTCAGCAAAGTGCCGCTGAAGAAACGTGGCGCGTTTTTCGCATCATGGCTGAATTTGTCGAGGGATTTGAGGTGATGTCGCGGGTTTCCCCCGCAGTCTCCGTCTTCGGCTCCGCGCGATGTGAACCGGATACCCCTCACTACCGCTTGGCGGAGCAGCTTGGGGGCGAACTTGTCAGGCACGGGTTTGCTGTCATGACTGGCGGCGGACCGGGAATCATGGAGGCGGCCAACAAGGGCGCGATAGAGGCCGGCGGTGAAAGTATCGGTCTTAACATATATCTTCCGGTTGAACAGGCGGCGAACAAATACCAGACGGTGTCGCTCGATTTTCGCTACTTCTTTTGCCGTAGGGTGATGTTCGTCAAGTACGCGGCGGCGTTCGTATGTTTTCCAGGCGGCTTCGGGACGTTGGACGAGTTTTTCGAAGCGATGACCCTCATTCAGACCCAAAAAATCGAGCGTTTCCCCGTGATTCTGGTCGGCAGCTCGTTCTGGTCGCCGCTGATCGATTGGATGAGAAAGTATCAGCTTGGCGAACATCCTTATATCTCGGAGGAGGATCTGGACCTCTGCGAGGTCACCGATGACGTGGTGTGGGCGGCGCAGCGCATCACGGAAGATCACAACACGCGTATCGAGGCGCGCAAGGATGAGGCAGCGCCCGGTCCGCATTGGACCGCCGAGGGAACCTTTACCGGACGCCAGCCGCAAAGACCTCCTTCCGCCGCAGGCCCGTACGAGGACCTGACCCGCTAAATTCGATAACCCCTGAATCGTTGGGCTATTCTCAATTGTCCCTATGGGACAGATGCTTCGTTCGTGTCAGAACACTGTCATCATAATCAGGGCCACGATCACCAGCACCGCTGCCACAACCCACACGAGGCGTTTCGATCGCTGACCGGGCCAAACCGGGATGATCCAATCACCGCAGTGAGGGCATTGCTGCGTGTCCTCGTGCACCGGTCGTTTACAGGAGGGGCAGACGAGCAGGTCGTCTCCGGAGTCCTCCTCCTCGTCGACCCATTCCTCATCCGGATAGTCGTCGTATTCCATGGGTCCGATCATCAATCGTCGGCCGGCGGAGTCTCTTTGATGACCTCGAGCATGGCTTTGAACCGCGGGGTGTCACAACGGTTACACAGCTCAAACAGCACGCTCTCGACCGTCGTGACCCATGCACCCTCCTGCCGCATGCGCTCCAGGGACCGCTCATAGTCGATGCGGCCTCGGGAGCCGACCGCGTCGGCGCAGACAAACACGTCATAGTCCCGGCTGAGCAGATCAAGCGTCGTCTGCTGCACACAGACGTGGGCCTCGATGCCAATCATGATGACCTGCGGCTGATCGATCGAAAGGATCGCCTCGCGCACGGCAGGCTCCGCCCAGGCGCTGAACGTCATCTTTTCGAGCACGGTGGCACGGCTCGCTTCCAGGCACTCGCGAATCGCCGCGTGCGTTCGCCCGATGCCTTTGGGGTACTGCTCGGTCGCGAGCACCGGCAGGTCAAAGACGCGCGCACCATCGAGCAGTTTTCGGCCCGCCGCGATCACCCGCTCGTGGTGGCGAACCAACGGGAGGAGTTTCTCCTGGAAGTCAATGACCAACAGAAATGCGCGATCGGCATCGAGTTGATTCGGACGCATCATATAATCAGCTCCGAGATTCGTCGGCGCGGCGCTTGTTTTCGCGTTGAAGCTTTTCGAACTGCGCGGCAAGCACCGGCCCGCCCAGGTCGGGATAAAGGTACTTCTGTTGCTGGATGACCTTGATGACACCCTGCGGCGGGTGGTCCAAGGCCGTGCGGCACTGAAGATCACGCAACAGCGACTTCCAGCGAATCGGGTCGGTCGGGGGCAACCGGGTAGCCAGGCGGGCAAACTCCGGCAGGCCCGACGCATATTCGCCAAGCTGAAACAGGGCTTCTGCGTGGCCGAACACCACACGCAGATCGCTTTCCGTTTCGGGTGATAGAGAGGAAGCGTCGCTTGTGACGAGCGGTTCAAACAGCTCGCGGGCACGTTCGTATCGGCCGGCGCGCAAATTGGCCTCGGCAAGCTGAACGGTCAGCGCCCGGCGATCGGTCGCGTCTGAGCCGTTATCGGGGCGGGCCGCCCACTCGTGGATCTGCTGTGCCAGCACAAGGGCCACCTCGGCCGTGCGTTGTGCCGAAATAGTGTCACCCTCGGCCTGGCACCTCTCGGCATCGACAGCCAGGCTGGCGTATAGTGACTGCAGCGTTGCGCCGGCGTTGTCCGGATCGGCGGCGATGTAGGCGGGTATGGCGCGCGTGGCCTCATCAAGCTGCCCGAGCCTTTCGTACGCCAGCAGGCGAACGTGCCAAACGCGACCGTCCAGATTCTGCTCGCCCGGATAATCGTCCTCAAAACCGGCAAGCGTTTCGAGCGCCTGAGTGGGCCGATCGACCTGCGGCAGGACCTGTACTTCAGCCGCAAGCAGACGCACCCGGGCCAGCATCATCCGGAGCTTTGAGGCCCGCGCCGCCTCCGGTTCGCGGTTCAGCTTGGTTGTCGCCCGTGCGACGAAGTCGCGCTGAACCGCGAAAAAGTCGTTGACGCAATGTTGAAGGGCCGGGC